>JAISLN010000056.1 GCA_031290835.1 Prevotellaceae bacterium | reverse complement strand
GTAGAAGTCCTGCCTTTCGGGCAGGTAAATGGCTATGGTGTTGTCGCTCCGCAGGTCGCTGACCTGCGGTTATGAAAATCCTACCCTACGGGTAGGGTGTGCAAACCTGCGTAATTTTTTCGCTGATTTTTGCCAAAATAATTGCACCAATAATCTCATTTTCAAATTTCTACGAAATGATTTTCGGAAGAAAAATTTCGCCCCTTTTGAACACCCTACCCGTAGGGGATTAATAGATATTGAAGCCCTACGGGCTATTGGCAATAAAAGGGGTATCATGTTTTTTCTATTGATATTATTGCCCTACGGGAAATCGGCAACAAGAGAGACGCCGTTTTTCTATCAAGAACTAAAAAAACAAGCGTTTTTTCAACGAGCTAATGCTCCTAAATGGACATTTTGGGATAAATTCAATTTGACCGCTAAAGCTTCCCTCCTCCCAAAAAACAAAAATTCCTCGAAACCGTAAAGTTTCGAGGAATTTTTTGTTGCTTGGCGTTAGGGGCAATGGATTACTCGCAAATGTAGGTGGCGCCTTTATTGTCAGTAGTAGCGTCAGCACCTTCAACGGCACCTGTCGGCTCTTTGCCTTTTTCCACAGGAGTAAGATAAACTACCGAGTTAATTTTACTCCCGTCTTGTTTAACGACCTTTACGGTACACGTTGCTTTGGTTTCTTCTTTTTTGTCATCGCCACCGCAAGACGGCATTACAAAGACCACTGCGCCAAACATAAGCGCCATTCCAATTAAACTTTTTTTCATAATAATTTTTTTTTGAGGTTTAAGGTTTATTTTTCTCTTAAAACTATGATGGCAAATGTAAGGGAAAAATTCGTTGGTTGTACTGCCTTTTTTGTTTTTTTTTCTGTAATTTTTCGATGCGTTTTACAGCAAGCTGAAATTCAAATTGCTACAAGCTTGGTGCTCGTGCCCAAACACGAAAGTTTAACTTTTATTAAGGTGGCAATAGCGCTAAACCCACGCCTATATCAAAGAAAAGTGGGAGTGGCGCAGGTCGCCAATTTTTTTCACCCCGCAAAGCCCCCGCAAAAAGAATGTGGAGTCAAGAGGGCGTTGCCCAAGAAATTGCCCATGCACTTAACGATATGTAACAGTAAAAATCGCCAAAATGCTTGTGGTTATAGCGTATATGCTCTACTTTTGTGCTGTCAAATTAGCTAATCCCGTAGAAATGAAATGGTCGGAGCTAAAAAAAAATTGCAGAGTCAAAGGGCTGGTATCTTGAGCGGCGCGGAGCTAAGCACGGCATATACCGCCACCCGGATAAGCCTTACCAAATCCTGATTGAAAGGCATCAATCCCAAGAGGTGAGAAGTGGACTCATGAATAAGCTGAAAAAGCTGATATGAGGCTTAAATCCCTATCAACTTCAAGAAAACGGAATAGTATAGCAACTAAAAAAACAATCGTTATGAAAAAAGCAACAGCGCTTATTGAGATGGGGGAAGATGGCTCTTGCACCATCTGGACTTCCGATATTGACACAACTATCATCGGAGAAGGCAATTCTGTTGAAGAAGCAAAAAGGGATTTTGAAAACTCCGTAAAGGAGGTGTATCTCTCCTACGAGGAATCTGGCAGAGAGCTGATAGACGACCTTAAAGATGTGGAGTTTGAGTACAAGTACGATTTGCCTTCGTTTTTCCGCTGCTACGGCTGGATAAACGCCTCGCGCTTGGCCAAGGAGCTGGGAATAAACCCTTCGCTTATGCGGCAGTATAAGCAGGGGCTTGCGCCAATTTCGCAAGAGCGGATGAGCGTAATAGCGCAAACAATCAACCGGATAGGAAGAGAGCTTACAGCCGTCAAGTTTTGACCTTGATTATTAATTGACGCGCCCCCGCAGCATGGCTGTTGCTGCGGGGTTTTTTTATGCCCTTCGGCGGGCTTATTGCGTGGCATAATTTTGGGGGAAAACGGCAAACTCGGACAGCAACAGCATGGAGGAACGGCGCGATATGGAGCTGCAAATTCGTGAAGCTCCGGGCGGAGTTTTTTTCTACCGAATTGCTATAAAAAAGAAATTTAAGGTGATAGTCGGAGTGGCGAGACTCGAACTCGCGGCCTCTACGTCCCGAACGTAGCGCGCTACCAACTGCGCCACACCCCGCTAAAACAGTACGCTTCGCAACGCTTTTCGCCCCTGTTTTTTTGCGAAAAGCGAGTACAAAGGTAAAACTTTTTTCGTAATGCAAGGGATTTATTCGGCAAAATTTCGTTATTTTGCCGCGTATATTACGCTAAAAGGCATTGGATATGGAAGAACAGCTGCTACAGCTTATTTGGAAATTTGGGCTTTTTGATAAGGCTAACGCCCGCACTGCCGCCGGTGAGCTCATTAAGGTGCAGTCGCCCGGGGTACAAAATTCCGACGCGGGTCCTGATTTCAGCAACGCTCGCCTTACCATCGGCAGCACGCAGTGGGCGGGCAACGTGGAGGTGCACATCCGCGCCTCCGACTGGAAGCGCCACAGCCACCAAACGGACAAGGCCTACGATAGCGTTGTCCTGCACGTGGTGCAGCACAACGACTGCGCACCGGTGTGCACCTCATCGGGCGCTGCCATTCCCGTGTACGAGGTGCAGCTCGACCCGCTGCTGGAGCGCCGCTACCGGCAGCTCATGGCGTCGCAGAGCTTTGTGCCGTGCCGCCCGCTGCTGGGCGGCGTAGAGAGCTTCAGGCTGCGGCTGTTCCTCACGCGCCTTGCGGTGGAGCGGATGGAGCAACGCAGCGCACGGGCTGCCGCGCTGCTGGAGGCGTCGGGCAACGACTGGGAGGCGGTGTTTCGGCGTATGCTGTTCCGCGCCTTTGGCTTTGGCGTGAACGCGGAGCCGTTTGAACAGCTGGCGCAAAAAGTCCCCGCCTCCTGCATCGCCCGGCATTGCGGCTCTCTGCTACAGCTGGAGGCGCTGCTGCTGGGGCAGGCGGGGCTTCTCGGCAGCGAAGCGCTGGATGAATACCACCACCGCCTGCTACAGGAGTACAGCCTGCTGCGCGCCAAATTTTCGCTGTTGCCCATGGAGCGGCACGTGTGGAAGCTGCTGCGCACGCGCCCCGTGAACTTCCCAACCATTCGCCTTGCGCAGCTGGCGGCGCTGCTCAACGGCAGGAGCAACCTCGTGGCGCGGGTAATGGAGGTGAAAACGCTGGAGGATTGCGCTGATATTTTTTCCGTACAGCCTTCGGAGTATTGGGATACGCACTACGCCTTCGGCAAAATTTCGGCTGCCCGAAAAAAGCCGCTGGGCGGCAAGTCGGTGGAGCGGATAGCGGCCAACTTTGTAGCGCCCATGCTGTTTGCGTACGGCAAAAGCCGCGGGCAGGAGGAGCTGTGCGAGGCGGCGGTGGAGCTGCTGGAGCAAATTGCGCCCGAGCAAAACGCCCAAATAGAGGGCTGGAAAAGCATGGGCGTAAACCCCCAAAGCATGTTTGAGAGTCAGGCGCTGCTGCACCTGAAGCAAGCGTACTGCGACCGAAAAAGATGCCTGCAATGCACCATAGGGGAGCAAATTCTGCAAGGATGAGGAAATTTTGAATTTTGAATTTTGAATTTTAAATTGCGCAAGGCGCGGAGTATAGTGCGTAAGCCTAAATGGAAATTTTGAATTTTGAATTTTGAATTTTAAATTGCGCAAAGCGCGGAGTATTATGCGTCAGCCTAAATGGAAATTTTGAATTTTGAATTTTGAATTCAAAATTTCTTCAGCGTCAGCCTAATTCAAAATTTAGAATTTAGAATTCAAAATTTCCTCAGCGTCAGCCTAATTCAAAATTTAGAATTTAGAATTCAAAATTTCCTCGCTATCTTTGCGGGAAGTAAAAGTAAAAAAAGTCAGCCATGAAGATTATTATAGCGGGCGCCGGCGAGGTGGGTACGCACCTCTCCAAGCTGCTGTCGGAGGACAGCCACAGCATTACGGTTGTAGATCCGAGCGAGGAGCGGCTTCGCGC
>JAISLN010000055.1 GCA_031290835.1 Prevotellaceae bacterium | reverse complement strand
GCCTACCGCCTCCCCTCCGCAATCTTTTTCACCGCCTCCACCAGCCGGTCTATTTCGGCCGTTGTGTTGTAAAACGAAAATGAGGGGCGCACGGTAGCCTCCACGCCCAGCCGCCGCAGGGCGGGTTGGGCGCAGTGGTGCCCGGCGCGAAGGGCAATACCCTCCTTGTCCAGCAGCGTTCCCACTTCGGGCACAGGTATTCCCGGAATGATGAAGGAAACCACGCTCACCCGCTCGCGGGGATTGCCCACCAGCCGCACGCCGTCTATCCTGCCCAGCTCCTCGCGGGCGTACTCCGTCAGGTAGTGCTCGTATTTTTCGATGTTTTGGACGCCCGTTCGGCTCACGTAATCCAGCGCAGCGCCCAGCCCTATGGCGTCGGCCACGTTGGGGGTGCCCGCCTCAAACTTGTGGGGCGGCACGTTAAAAATCGTCTCCTCAAACGTAACATCCTTTATCATGTTTCCGCCGCCCTGCCACGGGGGGATGAGCTCCAGCAGCTCCTTTTTGCCGTAAACCACGCCTATGCCGTTTGGCGCGTAAATTTTATGCCCCGAAAACACAAAGAAATCCGCGTCCAGCTCCTGCACGTCCACCGGCGTGTGGGGGATGGACTGCGCACCGTCTATCAGCACGCGAGCGCCGTAGCGCCTTGCCATGGCTATCATGGTTTTTGCGGGCACAACCGTCCCAAAGGTGTTGTTGACCTGCGCAAAAGAAACGATTTTGGTGCGGGGGCTAAGCAAGCTTTCGTACGCCTCCAGAATCACCTCGCCCCGGTCGTTGATGGGGATGACCAGCAGCGTTGCGCCCCGCTCTTTGGCCAGCTGTTGCCACGGAACAATGTTTGCGTGGTGGTCCAAGGTGGAGATAATGATTTCGTCGCCCGGGCGGATGAATTTTCGGCCGTAGGTTTGCGCCACAAGGTTGACGCCCTCCGTTGTGCCCCGCACAAAGATGACGTCCTCTGCGGAGGGCGCGTTGATGAAGCGCCCGACTTTTTCCCGCGCACCCTCGTAGCCGTCGGTGGAGCGGGCGGCCAGGGTGTGCGATGCGCGGTGAATGTTGGAGTTGTCGTTTTCGTAGTAGCGGCTGATGGCGTCAATCACCTGTCGGGGCTTTTGCGTTGTGGCGGCGTTGTCAAACCAAATAAGGTCTTTTCCGTTCACCTTTTGCTGAAGAATGGGGAAATCCTTGCGGATAGCCTGCACGTCGAAAGCTTCCCGCCCGTTGTAGGTGATGGGTTGGTCGCGCAAAAAGGAGTAGGGCGAGTAGCCGACGTCGGCAAACTCCTGCTCTGCCGCCTCGCGCAAGGCGGACGGCTCTGCGGCCTCGCTGCCGCCGTCGCCAAAGAAAAGCCCCGCCAGCTCCCCCGCTTCGGGGAAGCCGTTGCCCGCGCCGCAGGAGTGCGGCGACTGCAGGCGCTGAAAAGAGGCGTAAACGCTGCTCAAATCAATAGCATCGTCCGGCAGGCTCAAAGGTAAATTATCCGGCATGGCGCTCACTTCAATACGGTTTTACGGTTGTTGTAGTCGTGGTAGTAGCCTACCTCTACGTTTTCGAGCACGGCAATTGCGTCGTCCGTCAGCGAAGCCAGCGAAAAGTACTTTGTCAGCAGGTAGCTGGCCACGGCAAACTTGTCCAGCCCCATGAGGCGCGCGGAGAGGCTGGGCGCAATTTCGCCCGGAATGCCGGCTTGGTGAAGCCCCACCACGCCTTGCTCCTGCTCGCCGGTGCGCACCAGAATGAAGTTGGTTGTGCCCACGCCCCGGTTGGTGAGGTACTGCCCCTGAATTTCCACCTTGTCGCTTGGGATGATGGGCACGCCGCGCCACGTAATGACCGGCACGCCAAAAACGACCGTCGTAACGGGCGGCACGCCGCGCCACGTGCACTCCCGCTCAAACGCCGCCACTGCGCGCGGGTGCGCCAAAAAGAACGACGGCTTTTTCCACACCAGCGACAGCAGCTCGTCCAAGTCGTCGGGCGTAGGCGAGCCGTAGCGGGTGCTGATGCGGTAGCCCGGCTCCACGCTTGCCAGCAGCCCAAAGCTTTTGTTGTTTATCAGCTCCCACTCCTGCCGCTCCTTGATGCTTTCGATGCTCAGCCGCATTTGTTGCTCCAGCTGATTGTAGGGGTTGTTGTGCAGGTCGGTAACGCGGGTATGAACGCGCACCACCGTTTGCAGCGTATTCAGCGGGTACTCGCGCGGCTCCTCCTCGTAGTCGATGTACGTTTCGGGGATGACGTTGTACTCCTCGTGCCCCGAAGCCAGGTCGATGTGCTTTTCGCCGTGGGCGTTCACCGTAGCCTTCAGGCGGAGGTGCTCGTCAATCGCCGTTTGGAATTGCTCCCTAAAGGTGGGAATATCCTTGATAATTTCCTCCAGCTCGTTGCTGTTGAGCGTAAAAAATATGGCGGGTGTGATGGCCTTCACCGTTACCGACGAGGCTTTGTCCGAGAGCAGGTTGGCCTCGCCAAAGTACTCGCCTTCGGAGAGGATGGCAATGCGCAAGTCCTCGCCGTGCGTGCCCTTGCTCGAAATTTCCACCTGCCCCTGCGCCACGATGAAGAATTTTTGCCGGTCTTTGCCCTCGGCAATCAGGTTGTCGCCCAAGCCCGTGCTTTCAACTTGGAACTTCTTTGCCAGCCGGTTTACGATGTCCTGCTCAATGCGGGCAAACAGCGGAATCCGCCTGAACGACTCCGCCCGAAAGGAGGGCACGCCGTTGAAAAATTCCACCTCAATCCGCTCCGCCTTTTTCAGCTCCACCTTGGTGCGGTTTACGCGGTACGTTCCCGAATCAACCTGCACCCAGGGGAGCAGCTTCAGCAGCAATCGGGGAGTGATAGACCCCATCTGAGGGGGCGTTTTGGTGGTCGTTGCCAACTTTTTTGCCGTTGACGTGGTAATGCTGCGCTGCAGCTCATTCTGTGCCATAGAAATTTTGAATTTTAAATTTTGAATTTTGAATTTTGAATTGCGCAAAGCGAGATAGAAATTTTAAATTTTGAATTCTAAATTTTGAATTGCGCAAAGCGAGATAGAAATTTTAAGTTTTAAATTGCGCAAAGCGAGATAGAAATTTTGAATTTTGAATTGCGCAAAGCGAAAAATACTACGCTTTGCGCAACTTAAAATTTAGAATTTAAAATTTAGAATTTAGAATTCCCACCTCCTCCGCCGCTCCTTCACGAATGGAAAAAGCCTTTACGACCGGATTTTCCTTTTCCTGTAGCGAAACAATGATGTAGATAATGTTCGGGTCAAGCGCCAGCCGTATATCCTCCGCCGACGGGCGGGCGGGCGATGCGGGGTGGCTGTGGTAGCTGGCAATCACCTGCCAACCCTGCCGCCGCGCCTCCCGCAGCACCGCAAACTGCTCCTTTGGGTCGAGCGAAAAGTGCTCGGGGCTGTGGTCAACGTTGGTCAGCGGGTACTGCTTCAGCGCCTCATTTTCCTTGCCGACCAGCAAGCCGCACGCCTCGTTTGGCAGCTCGCGCCGGGCCTGCGCAACCATGCCCGCTACTATCGCTTGTGGAATTGCTATCATTTTTCGATTTCAATGTTGTAGATACCGGGCGCCTCCGTTTCGCGCACCGACAAAACGCTAAAGCCTTGCTCTGCGGCGCTTTTCGGGATGTTCTCCAGCGGCTCGCCCGCCGCTACCTTCACGTTCAGCACGTCGCCCTTTTGGAGCTTATTCAGCTCAATTTTCGTTTTCACAAACGTCATCGGGCAGTGCTCTTTGGTTATATCTAAGGTGTAAGTTGACATGGGTAAATAGTTGAGAACTAAAAATTAAAAGCTAAGAATTAAGCGAAGCAATCCGGAATTTTATTTTGCTCCGACTCCTCATAGTGAAAATATTGTGCTGCAAAAGTAGCGGGAATTATTGCAAAAAAAAATACCATGAATATGGTATTTTTTCCGTAGCTCATAAATTCTCACCGATAAAAACGGTGAAATGCCCAAAAATTCCTATCTTTGGCGCGAATTTTAGGAAAGATAATGACGATAAAGGAGGCAAAAATACGGATTGATGCGCTGCGCAAGGCAATTGACGAGCACAACCGCCGATACTACGTAGAAGCTGCGCCTATCATCAGCGACTTTGAGTTCGACTTGCTGATGCAGGAGCTGCAAGGGTTGGAAAAAAAATTCCCGGAGCTGGTCAACGCCGCTTCGCCTACGCAGCGCGTGGGCAGCGACCTTAGCGAG
>JAISLN010000054.1 GCA_031290835.1 Prevotellaceae bacterium | reverse complement strand
TTGGTCTTTTTCTTTGATTACGCCCACATATTTTTCCTCTACCTCCGATTTGGCGGAGGCAATTTGGCTGAGGTTGTGGCTTTTTGCCTCCTGGATGTAGTCGTATTCGGCTTTCTCCTCCGGCGAAAGGCGGCTGTAGTCCAAGACATCCTTAGCCTTGAGCAAGCCTTGGGCAGTGAAATTTTCCTGTATCCGGTCGTGCTTCAGAAAATATACCCACTCATCCAGCGTATTCTTTGCTATATCGTCGAACTTGTTGATCTTGAGGACGTAGTATTCGGGAAAAACGTCGCCAGCTTCTATCTGACCAAAGACATCCTGCTGCTTTTGGGTGAGCAAAAGGGTGTCGGATTTGTGCAAGCCCCGAAAATCTGTCCTGCCGTAGTAAACGTAATCGTCGCCCTGACCAAGATCGAAGTACACTATGTTTATCGAATAGATTTTCCGTATTTTCTTGTATTCATCTCCCTGAACAATGTGCTCTACAATGGATTTGCTTACGCCGTACAGCATCCGCTGCAGGTAGTCTATCTCCGCGATAAACTGTATCTCTATCAGGATAAGCTCGCCGGAGGCGTCCTCTACCACCACATCTACGCGGTTGGACTTGTCCGTGGAGTGAGCCATGTTGCTTTCGCTCTCTAGCACGCTGGTTATCGTGATTTGCCGCTCCAGCAGCTCGCTCAAAAAGCCCTCTACTATCTCAAAATTCGCCTTGTTGCGCAGCATACGCTTCACCGCCCAGTCAAACGATACGAGCGGACGATCCTTACTCTTTAGCTTTAGCCTATCCGATGTATTTTTATCCGATGTGTCCATAGCATGATAGTTTTATTTACTGCAAAGTTAGCAATTATTCAAAAAGCCGCGAAAAAACCGCAGGGAAATCCACAAAATTATGCCGCAAGATAATTTACAAAAATACTGCCTTTGCAAATAAAATAAAGGTAATAAAAGCGTGCTACAGGTACGTCACGGAAGCGCTACCGTCCGGTAAAATCGGGCAAACTTCGCTCTCGCTGCCTCCGCTAAATAAACCTGAACAGCCGCTTCCACCTGATGTTGAGGGGGAACTTCCGGTCGGGGCTTAGCGACAGCCACACAAACGAGGCTTTGCCCACAATGTGGTCTTCGGGAACGTAACCCCAAAAGCGCGCGTCGAGCGAGTTGTGGCGGTTATCGCCCATCATCCAGTAGTAGTCCATTTTGAAGGTGTAGGAGGTTGCCTCCTCGCCGTTGATAAGTATTTTTCCATCCTTTTCCGCCAGCGTATTTCCCTCGTACACCTCAATAGCGCGGCGGTAGAAAGACAGCGAGGCGCTGTCCAGCGCAACGGTAGCGCCTTTTTTGGGAATCCAGATAGGCCCGTAGTTATCCTCCGTCCAATCCAAGCTGTCGCGCTGCGGAAACACGCGCTGCCCGTAGGCCTGCGGGTCGGTGTTGTTGCGCTTTACCATGCCAACAATGTTGGTCAGCTTGCCTATTTTTTCGGCTTCGAGGCGCGTGAGCGGCATTTCGTACACGCCGTACTGTGCGCTGTACATACGGTCGGCCTTGGGAATTTGCATGTTGTCCAGCAGCCTTGAGTTGATAGGCGTTCCGTTGGTTTGTATAAAGTAGTTATGCTGCATTTGGGGGAAGCTCTCCTGCTTTTGCCCGTTGACCAAAACCTGACCGGCCACTATTTGTATGGAATCGCCGGGGATGCCGACGCAGCGCTTGATGTAGTTTTCGCGCTTATCCACGGGGCGTATCAGGATGGTGTAGTTCTTCCAAACGTTGGCGCGTCCGTACTGCCTCACCAGCGCGTAGTAGCTTTCGTTTTGCCGCTCGGCAACAACCGTATCGCCCTCCGGAAAGTTGAACACCACAATATCGTTGCGCTTCACGGTGGTATATCCCTTGAGCCTGCGGTAGGGATACTTGAGCCACTCCACGTAGGAGGGAGCGTAGCGCGTAAAGGGCATGGTGTTGTGCACCAGCGGCATGGCAATGGGCGTGTTGGGCACTTTGGGGCCGTAGGCAATTTTGCTCACAAAAAGGTAGTCGCCCACCATCATCGTTTTTTCCATGGAGGAGGTGGGAATGGTGTAGGCTTCGATAAAAAATAGGCGGATAACGGTAGCCGCCACAACCGCAAAGATAATGGCGTCTAACCATTCCAGGGCAACGTTGCGCTTTTGCTTTCCGTCTGCGCCTTTTTTGGGCTTCCAGAACGCCCAGCGCACTTTTTTGGTGATGTACATATCGAATATGACCGCCAGCCCTGCAAGAAACCAGTAGCTTCCCAGCCACACGACCCACAGCAGGTAAATCAGGGCTGCAAGCCCAAACTTAAACCAGCGATTACGCAAAATAGTAGTAAACTTCATATTGTAAAAGATTTTAGTTTTTAATTGTCAAATTTAAAATTCAAAACTTCACCAAATCGTCCATGCCGTAGCACCCTTGCTTACCTTTGAGGAACTCGGCGGCGAGCACTGCGCCTAAGGCAAAGCCCCTGCGGTTTTTTGCCGCGTGGCTCAAGGTAATGCAGTCCACATCGGACTCGTAGCGCACGGTGTGCGTACCAAACACGCCGGGCTCGCGCAGCGACACAATGGGCAGCTCGTCCTTCGTTGCCGACGCGCCGCTGACCCACTTTTTCAGCGGCTTCAGCTCGGACAGCATTTTTTCGGCTAAGGTAATGGCGGTGCCGCTCGGCGCATCCTTCTTCTCCGTGTGGTGCGACTCCTCCATGCTCGGCCGATAGCCGTCGATAGCGCACATCATGCCGGCCAAAATTTCGTTGATGCGAAAAAAGATGTTCACCCCTATGCTGTAGTTGGAGGCGTAAAAAAAAGCGCCTTTTTGGGCTTCGCACTCCCGCCTGATTTCCTCCAGCTGCTCCAGCCACCCCGTTGAGCCGCACACCACCGGAACGCCCGCCGCAAGGCAAGCGCGAATGTTGTCCGCCGCCGTGTGCGGCGAGGTAAACTCTATGGCAACGTCGCACGGCTTCAAGCTTTCGGGCGTTAGCTCATGCCGGTTATTTACGTCAATGGTGAGCGAAATATGGTGGTTGCGGGTTAGGGCTACGGATTCTATTTCCTTTCCCATTTTTCCGTAGCCTACAAGAGCGATGTTCATATTTTAATTCCTGAATAATTCGCGTAAAAGTACACAAAGGCTTGTAATACGCCCCCCTTTACGCAGCTAATTTATACGAATACTGTTTTTAAAACACCTCCTTCACAATAGCCTCTACGTTGTCGGCCTTGCCCATGGTGTAGAAGTGCAGCGCGGGCGCTCCCGCCGCCTTGAGCTCGCGGCACTGCGCCACGCACCACGCCACGCCAACATCCCGCACCTCCTGCGGAGTGCTGCAACGCTTTACCTCGCCAACCAGCGCGGCCGGCAGGTCTATGTGAAAAATCTGCGGAAGGATGCTCAGCTGCCTGACGCCGGAGAGGGGCTTCAAGCCCGGTATGATGGGCACGTTGACGCCAACCTTGCGGCAAGCGGCTACAAAGTCAAAGTATTTTTGGTTGTCAAAAAATATTTGCGTAACCACGTAGGCTGCACCCGCCTCCACCTTTTCCTTGAGGTACAGCAAGTCGGTTTCGAAGTTGGGCGCCTCGCCGTGCTTTTCGGGGTAGCCCGCCACGCCGACGCAAAAGTTGGTGGGGGCAACGTTTTTCAAGCCGGCGTCGAGGTAGCGACCGCTGTTCATATCCACCGCCTGACGCAGGAGGTCGATGGCGTGGGCGTAACCGTCCTTTGCCGCCGCAAAATACTTTTCGCCGGGCATGGGGTCGCCGCGCAGCGCCAGCATATTGTCAATTCCCAAAAAGTTGAAGTCGATGAGCATATCCTCCACCTCGCTACGGCTGTAGCCTCCGCACACGAGGTGCGGAACGACCTCCACGCCGTACTTGTACTTGATGGCAGCCGCTATGCTCACGGTGCCCGCGCGCTTCCGCACAACCTGCTTCTCAAAAAAGCCGTCGGGGCGCTCCCTCACCGTTACCTCCGCTCGGTGGTGCGTAATATTTATGTAGGCCGGATTGTAGCGCGTGAGCCGCTCCACCGTTTCGGCAATCTCCGTAAAGCTGTTGCCCTTGAGCGGAGGCATGAGCTCAAAGGTAAAGAGCGTGGAGGAGGCATTGTTTATGGCGTCAATAACTTTCATTGGGGGGCATTTTTTTTATCGCTGCAAAGGTAAGCAAAAGTTTCTAAATAATGAGGCGCTCTGCGAAACCTCCGTGTTTCTTTGTGAAATAACAAAATCACCTCCTTGCCCCTCAAAGCATTGCCTCCTCATCCGTACATAAGCCCGTCCAGAACTACCTTGAGGAGGAGCAGGGCTGCAATCACGTACATGGGGGCGGATATTTGCCGGTGCTTTCCGCAGAGGGTTTTCAGCGCCACAAAGCTCAACATGCCGAAAATAACGCCCTGCGCAATGCTCGCCGTAAACGGCATCATCACAATGGTGAGAAACGTCGGCAGCGCCTCGGTAACGTCGTCGAAGCTGAGCTGCGTTACGGCGGCAATCATAAAGAGCCCTACAATGATGAGCGCCGGAGCTGTTGCCGCCGCCGGAATCATGAGGAAGAGCGGGGCAAAAAACAGGGCAACGGCAAACATTATCCCCACGCTAACGGCCGTCAGCCCCGTGCGCCCGCCGGAGGCAACGCCCGAGGCGCTCTCGATGTAGGAGGCGAGCGTGCTTGTGCCCAGCATGGCGCCAAAGGTGGTAGCCAGCGCGTCGGAGAGCAGGGCGCGGCGAAGCTGCGGAAAGTTGCCCTCCCTGTCCGCAAATCCGGCCTTGAGCGCAACGCCTATCAGGGTGCCTATCGTGTCGAAAAGGTTGACAAAAAGCAGCGTGAAAACAGCTATCAGCATGTCGAGCGTAAGCACATTGCTCCACTCAAATTGCAGCAACACCGGCCGAACGTCGGGCGGTAGCGCTATCAGGCTGCCTTCGGGCAGGTGCGCTTGCCCGAAAAAAATGCCGCAGACGGTGGAAACCAGAATGCCCATCAGTATTGCCCCCGGAACTTTACGCGCAAGCAAGGCTCCGGTTACGATAAGCCCAATGGCGGCTATCCAAACGTTGGGGGAGGAGAAGTCGCCCACGCCCGCTATGGTGGCGTCGTTCTTGACCACTATGCCCGCCTGCTGCAAGCCGAGAAAGGTAATGAGAAGCCCTATGCCCACGGGAATGGCGAGCTTGATGGCGGGCGGTATGCTCTTCACAATCAGCTCCCGAACGTTGAACACCGTGAGCAAAATAAAGGTAAGCCCCTCGATAAAAACCGCCGTCAGCGCAAATTGCCACGTGTAGCCCATGGCGAGCACAATTGTATAGGCAAAAAAAACGTTCAGCCCCATACCCGGCGCCTGCGCAATGGGCAGGTTGGCCAAAAACGCCATGAGCAGCGTCCCGACAATGGTTGCCAGCGCCGTTGCCGTAAACAGCGCCCCCTTGTCCATGCCGGTTTCGCCAAGTATGCTCGGATTTACAACCAGAATGTACGACATGGTAAGGAACGTTACAAGACCTCCCAAAAGCTCCCGCCTGACGGTAGTCCGGCGCTCCTCCAACTTAAAAAAACGACTTACACTATTCACCATTCGTTATTCGTTATTCACTATTCGTTATTCGTTATTCACTATCCCCACCAGCTTTTCCGCCATTGCCCCAAACGCTTCTTTTGTTGGCCCGTCGGTCAGGGCGGCCGGTGCGCCGCTGTCGCCGCTATCGCAAATGCTCTGCACTACCGGAATTTCGCCCAGCAAGGGCAGGCGCATGTCGCTCGCCAGCTGCCGCACGCCTTCCCGCCCAAAGATGTAGTAGCGGTTTTGCGGCAGCTCGGCAGGCGTAAACCACGCCATGTTCTCCACCAAGCCAAGGATGGGCGTTTTTACGTTGGCGTTGCTCAGCATGTTTATTCCCTTCAGCGCGTCGGCCAGCGCCACCTGCTGCGGCGTGCTCACCACTATTGCGCCGTTCAGCTTCACCTCCTGCAACAGGGTGAGGTGAATGTCGCCGGTGCCGGGCGGCATGTCGATTATCAGGAAATCGAGCTCGCCCCACTCGGCCTGCAGCAAGAGCTGCTTGAGGGCGCTCGTGGCCATGGGCGCGCGCCAGATGAGCGGGTCGCCGGGCTTGACAAAAAAACCGATGGAGAGCGCCTTTACGCCGTACTTTTCTACCGGCAGCACCTGCTCCTTTTCGTTGAGTAGCGGCTTGGCGTCCTCCATGCCGAGCATCTTGGGAACGGATGGCCCGTAAATATCGGCGTCCATCAGCCCCACCTTGTAGCCTTTTTGCGCAAGCGCAACGGACAGGTTGACGGCAACGGTGGACTTCCCTACCCCACCCTTGCCCGACATTACGGCAACGGCCCAGCGCGCGCCGTCAACGGCGACAGGCGCTTTGGCCGCCGGCTTTTTGGCGGCAGGCGGCAGCGGTTTGGCTTCGGCAAAGCGCAGCTCAACCTCCACGGCATGGCCCGGAAAGGCCTGCCGCAGCCGCTGCTCGCACTGCTGCCGAATGGTAGCCGCAAACGGGTCGCGCGGCTTGCCAAACCGCAGCAAAAACGCTATGCGGTCGGGGGTAACCTCCAGCGATTCTACCATGTTGAGCGCCACAATATTTTTATCATTCTCGGGGTGCACTACCTGCGAAAGTATC
>JAISLN010000053.1 GCA_031290835.1 Prevotellaceae bacterium | reverse complement strand
CGTTGCCCAAGACGTAGTGGACGCCTGCGACCGCTGCCTCGAAATCCCGCAGCACGGCACAAAGCACTCGCTCAACGTTTCGGTCAGCATGGGGGTGGTGCTGTGGGAAGTATGCAGAGGAATGTGAATGTCCCGCCCTGAAAAAGCGGATAGGCCTATACGCTATTATTTCGCTATTCGCTATTTGCTATGTCACTATTCATTATTCACTATGTCACTATGTCACTATTCACTATTCACTATTCACTATTCACTAAAAAGGGTATCCTATGGCGATGAAGAATGAGTTTGTTCCGCCTGCCAGCCAGTCTTTGGGAGGAATAAAGTAGGTTGAGGCGTTGGTGGGGTCGTGCAGGCGGATACCGTAGTCGGCCCTTGCCACCAGCACGCCAAAGTTAAACCTCAGCCCCATCCCCCAGCTGATGGCCACTTGCCTCGGAAAATCCCGTAGCGTGAAGCGCGCACCCTCGCGGGCGTCAACATCGCGGATAGCCCAGATATTTCCGGCGTCGGCAAAGATGGCGCCCTCCATTCTCCAGAAGAGCTTAAAGCGGTATTCGGCGTTGACCTCCAGCCGCAGGTCTGCAAGGCGGTTGAAGAGGTCGTTGCTTTCGCTGTAGGAGCCGGGTCCGAGGGTGCGGATTTGCCAACCTCTCAGGCTGTTTGCGCCGCCGCAGTAGTACATTTTGTCGAAGGGTAGGGCGAGGGAGTTTCCGTACGCCATGCCCACGCCCGCCAGCGCCCTAAAGGCAACGGCAGATGCTGTGCTGAAGACGTTGAGGTAGGTGTACGTGGCGTCGAGCTTGGCAAACTGCGCAAACTGCGTGCCGCCCACCTCGTAGGCGGCGCGTCTGACTTCGTTGCCGTTGCCGGGCGTTGCGCCAAAAAGTTGGTAGCCAAGCCACAATAGGTTGCCCTTGAGCTCCGTGTCGAAGCGCAGGTAGCGCCGCACTCTGCCGCTCTCGCTGCGCGAGCTGTAGATGGCCGACACGGAGGAGCCAAGCAAAAAAGCGTCCTGATAGGAGTTGAACAGGTAGGGGTTGTGGCCTATCCGCTCCTCAAAGGAGGAGGCTATCTGCAAAATTTTGACGATGTTCATGTCCACCGGGTTGAATATGTATATCATGCCGCCCAAGTTCCGCCACGAGTAGCCGAATGTTACGTCGGCAAGGGCTCGCGTGTAGTCGGGCCGCCGCTGAAAGTTTCCCGAAAGGGCAATCTGCGTGCGCGGGCTGTAAATATTGCTGTAAAAGTCAAAGTGTAGCGGAAAGAGTATGCTTGGTGTATTGAGCGAAACGGAAGCACCCAGCTCGTAGGAATTTTCGGGTGCGGCTTCGGCTTCGAGCTGCACTTTTTGGAACGCGCCGCTAAGGTTAATGTCCAGTATCTCCGCGCCGTGAAAGAGATTTTTGTGCTGGTGGTGGGCGGTCAGCGAGGCTCCCAGCAGCCAGTGTTCGCTAAGCGAAGCTTCGCCGCCGTACTCGTAGCTTTGCCGCATGGAGGGTTGCAGGGCAATCAGCCCGCGCAGCGGGCGGGGCAGGCTATCGGCGAGCAACGTATCCGCCGGCAGCTCGCTGAAGCGGATGTCCACAGACCTAAAGAGCCGCAGGTTGGCAAAGTTGCGATAGGTGCGGTCAACGTCCCGCACGTTGTACAGGCTGTCTGTTTTTATCATGGTGTTCACGTCAACAACCTCCGGCCGAAGGTTGGGGCGCCTACCGCTGCCGACGCAGCTCCTGCAAAGCATCTCGAAAGACTGTCTGCGAATGGTATCCCACTTGGCAGGGGCGGTGGCGGTATCTACCGGCGCCCTTCGCGGACTTTCCTCCAGCGCCACCAGCAGCTCTTTCACGTAAAAGCGGCGATGCCTGCCGGTGGGGTTGCCGGGCGAAGGCGGCTCGTTGGCCACTAGTACGGTCAGGTCAACGCTGTGGTCGCCGGCGGAGGTGTCGGCGCGGTAGGTAACGTAGCGGTCGTAAAAGTTGTAGTAGCCGCAGGTGTGCATGTGGTTGGATATGCGGCTGCTCTCCGCCCGCAGCACTTCACCGTCGAATATATCGCCCACGTTAATGAGCCGCTCGTTCGGGTCAACAATACCCGAAATGTCAATTACCGTATCGGTAATTTCGTAGGCAATGCTGCGAATGTGGTAGGGCGTCGCCAGCTTCACCCTGTAGGTAACGCCGGCTTTGCGCTTGCCGTAGGCAACCGTTGCGGTCGCCGTAGAGCCGTAGTAGCCGCGGTAGTCCATGTACTGCTCCATGTGCTGCGTTGTGATGGCAACCATGTTGGTGTCGAGGATAACGGGGGGCTCGCCGGCGCTGCGCAGCCACCGGCTAAAGAAATTATCTCTATCTGCGGTAAAGTTGTAAAACATCAGGTATAGCGGGATGTTTCGGAAAATCGTCTTGTTGGGTTGCTGCCTGATGAGCGGCTCCAGCTCCTCCTTCTCCAGCCCTTCGCCCTCTATCTCTAACCGACCTTTGCTCAGCAGGTATTCGCCCTGCGGAACATGCTTGGTCGTGGAGCACGATGCGAGCGCACAGCCCAGCATCGTTAGCAGGGAAATGGCATAAAATGTATGGCGTGTTATCAGTGGTAATGTCGGCAAGGCTATTGGTGCTACGTTAATTACAATTATAAAAAATAACGGTATCCCGCTACCGATATTTTGCTTGACAAAGATAAAAAATACAAATTGTTCCTGCCCTACTTTTTGCAAAAAATAATTCTATATCCTGACAGAATTGCGTAGCTTTGCGGTATGATTAGCAAATCCACCATAAGCCTCATAGCATCGCTGGAGCACAAAAAGTACCGCGACGAGCGCGGGCTGTTCGTTGCCGAAGGGGTTAAGCTGGTGAGCGAGCTCCGCGCACGGCTCCAGCCCTACGCCATCTTTGCCACAGCCGCCGCCGGGCGCCGCGAGGCAACGCTGCTATCGGAGGCGGAGATGAAAAAAATCACCTTTCTAAAAACGCCTTCGCCCATGCTGGGGGTTTTCTACATTCCGCGCAGCGCCTCCTCCGCCCCCTCCCCCCAGCCCGGCAAGCCAACGCTGGCGCTCGACGGCGTGCAAGACCCCGGCAACCTCGGCGCCATCATCAGGCTGTGCGGGTGGTTTGGCATAGACACGCTCATTTGCTCGCCCAACGCAGCCGACTGCTACAACCCTAAGGTAGTGCAAGCCTCCATGGGCGCCATTGCGCACGTAGCGGTGCGCTACACCGGCCTGCCCGCCTTTTTGCAGGCGGCAAGGGCAAAGGGCATGACGGTGTACGGAACATTTCTGGAGGGAAAAAATATTTACAGCGCACCGCTAAGCCCGAGCTGCATCGTGGTAATGGGGAGCGAAGGGAAGGGCATTTCGTCCGAGGCGGCGCAGCACATTTCGCAGCCGCTGTACATACCCTCCTTTTCGGCCGGTAGCGCCGTAGAATCGCTCAACGTAGCCACCGCCTCGGCAATAGTATGCTCCGAGCTCAGAAGAATATCTGTAAATAGCTGAAGCAAAGCGCAAAAAAATCTGTAACGTTATTTTGTTTTTTTATCAAAAAGTGCTACCTTTGCTATAATATTACCTGCGGATATGGCGTAATTGGTAGCCGCGTCAGACTTAGGATCTGGTGCCGTAAGGCGTGGGGGTTCGAGTCCCTTTATCCGCACATTGGGCAAATACAAGTGAAGCTTGAGCCTTGCAGCGATGCAAGGTTTTTTTGGTGTGCGCAAATGTACAGGAAAAATATGTACATTTGCGCACAATTGCGTCATAATCCGTTGTAAGAGCCTCATTTTCACCTACCATAGGTCGTTGACCTGCGGTAGTGAAAATGCTGCCCTGAAAGGGTAGCCGCACTTCGCATCGGTGGTAGCCAATCCGGTGCGCCATTAAAAAAAGGAGGGATGGGATTTAGGCGGTTTTACCGCTTACATCCCATCCCCCTTTTTGCCGCATTACATGGCCTGTAATGCTCCAAGCTGTGCCGCTTGGGCGAGCGCCAAGAAGCGGCTACAGCTTATCTTTGAGCGCCGCGTTGAGCTTTATGAGCAAGGCCTGGTAGTGGGCTTTGTCTGCGCCGGAGAGGGCGCCGATTTTGCTTTTCAGCAAGTCGCGCGATTTGATGGCCAGCGTGATGAGGTAGGTGTTGGTGTCGTCTATCTGCTTCACGTTGATTTT
>JAISLN010000052.1 GCA_031290835.1 Prevotellaceae bacterium | reverse complement strand
CGCTTCAGGGCGGGCAGCACGCCAATGGTGGAAACCGTTACGCGCGTTGGCGACCACGCCATCCCCCACGGCGCGGTGATAATCTCCAAGCTCGCCAGCAGGCTGTCGATGTTGCTCATCGGCTCGCCCATGCCCATGAACACAAGGTTGCTAAGCGCGGCGCTGTGGGGAATGCCGAAAATTTGGTTGATGATTTCGCCGGGCGTCAGGTTGTGGCGAAAGCCCATACGCGCCGTCATGCAGAACTTGCAGCCCATCTGGCAGCCGGCCTGCGACGAGAGGCACAGCGTGGTGCGCTCGGCTTCGGGGATAAGCACCGATTCAACGTACGCCCCCTTTTCGCCGCCAACGCCAAACAGGTACTTTTTGGCGCCGTCTTTTGACGACTGCTCGGCGGAAAATGGGCGCAGGCCTACATCGTAGCGCTCGGCAAGCATGGCGCGGTGCTTTGCCGAAAGGTTGCTCATGCTGCCAACGTCGGCAGCGCGTTTTTTGTAGAGCCAATCCGCCATTTGCCCCGCTGCAAACTTGGGCATCGCCAAGTCGGCCGCCACCTGCCCCAAGTCGGCTAAGGTTTTGCCCAAAAGCGCCTGTTTGTGTTCCATAAGAGGTTAAGGTGTTCGATAGCTCGCGCTTTGCGCAATTACTCACCTTTGTTTCCTTTTTTAAGGTGTTCGTGAGCTCGCTTCGCTCGGTTCAAAATTCAAAATTTCTTGCAATTCGCTCGGCGATGCTTTTGCGCAAGGCCGGCGCGGGGATTTTTTGCACCACCTCGTCGGCAAATCCGAGGAGGAGGAGCTGCTGCGCCTGGCGCAGGCCTACGCCGCGCGAGCGCAGGTAAAAAAGCGCCTCGCCGCTCAGCTGCCCCACCGTGGCGCCGTGGCTGCACTTAACGTCGTCGGCGTAGATCTCCAGCTGGGGCTGCACGTGGGCGCGGGAGCGCTCGCCCAGGAGGAGCGTTTTGCACGACTGACGGGCGTCGGAGCCCTGGGCGTTGGGCAAAACCCTCACGCGACCCTCAAAGCGCACCACGGCGCTGCCGTCTGCAACCTGCCGAAACACCTGCTCGCTCCGGCAACCTGCCGCAACGTGGTTTACCGCAACGCTGGAGCGGTGCTGCTGCGTAAGTGAGGCGGCGCTGAAGCCAAAAACGCCGCACTCGGCGCGCTCGCCCAGCAAGTCCACCCGAACGCTTTGCGATACCTCGCCGCCGCCAAGCGCAAGGAGAAATAGGTTAACGCAGCTATCCTCCGCCTGCGATACGCAAAGCTGAGAGCTGCCGCAACCCGAGTGCAGCAGCAGCAAATCAAGCCGCCCACCGCGCTCTACCTCAACGCAAAAATCCTGCGGAACATCGCCCTGCGGCGCCAAAGAAAGCGACCGGCCCGCAGAAACGCGCAAAATATTCCCACCTACTATATGCTTGCTAATATCTGCTAAGTACAAGGCAAAATTTAATTTATATTTTCCATAAAAACCGGCTGTTATTCTTCTCAACAACCTCATTCGCACCTAATTCAAAAAAACAAAACAACCTACGGGCAGCCAAAGTCGGCGCAAAAGTAGGTAAAAAACCAAGATTTTCCAAGCGCGGACGAATGGAAAAGGTTTTTGCAGAGGAGTAAAGGTAGGCGGGTAGCGGTCAATTTTTGCGACAAATCAGAAGTAAAGAAAGTACAACAAAATTAGCAAAAAATTTCGATTTAAAGTAAATAAAACAAATTATACAAATCTATTTTTAACAATGCAGTATTTTTTTTTGTAGAAAGTTGGAGGAAAAATTTGTTTTATTAAATATTTTGACTACTTTTGTGGCGAGAATTGTGTGATGAATTTAATGCAGAAAGAAAATTCTCAAGCAGCTGTACTTCGTTACAGCGCAACCTTAGTTTTTGCATATTATTATTAATAAGTTAAATAGCACACATTATGAAAGCTTGGAAAATTATATTGAGTAGCATTATGGTGACAGCTCTATTTATTTCGCTGTATGGCCAGCGTAGCTACCCTGCAGAAGACTTTGCAGGCGTTGATACCCCCCCCATTCCACCCAAAATTGATACCATTATGCCGAGAACCGAAATCGACGCAAGCAAGGCAGGCCTTAAGCTCTACCCCAACCCGATAGAATCGGAGCTGAGGGTGGTGAGCGAAAAATACGCCATCAGCCGTTTGGCAATTTACAGCAGCGTTTCGGGCGAGCTGGTTTTTTTATGCCCCATCCCTGCACCGCAGGGCGCATGCATCATCATCAACATGAGCTCATGCTCCGGCGGCAATTACGTGGTGAGGGTCTGGTTTAAGGACATGAAAAAGCCGGTATCGTGCAACGTGTACAAGACCTGAGGCAATTTTTTGAAAAAATAAGAAGCCAACGTTGGATAAGCGTTGGCTTTTTTGCGTAAAAGAGCTACCTTTGCAAACCAAATATTGAAAAAGGCCGCATAGTTCAGCTGAATAGAACGTCAGATTCCGGTTCTGAAGGTCGGGGGTTTGAATCCCTCTGCGGTCACACAGCAAAAGCCAAGCAAATACAAGCAACAGTTAGCCTTGCAGCAATGCAAGGCTTTTTTTATGTTCAAAAATGAACAAAAATCGCGCAGCTTGATTATTTTTGTGCCATAAATGTGCCACAAAAATTACTCAAAAAATGGTAACGCTTCCGCTTTTTATTGTCGCGAAGCACCCATATTTTGAAGGTCATGGCGAAGAGTTTTTATGGTAGAATTATCCCAAAATGTCCATTAGGGTATAGCCTATTGATAATGAATATTTATTATCAGCTAAATAAATTGTATCAATTCGGTGTAGAGCAGCGCTTTTTGAATGAATTAATGTTGCCGTAGGGTACATTTGGCTACGTCGATTTTCAATTCAAATTGTCGCGAGCTGAATAATCCCGTAGGGATTACCTCTCGGTAGAAAAATACGGCGAACGTCAGCTAACCGCATTCCGTAGGAATGCATCTCTCGGTAAAAATGTTGCTGCACTCTTCAACTTTTATATCAGGATGTTATATTTTTTTTACCGAGAGATGCATCCCGTAGGGTAGGGTGTTCAAACGGCGCGAAATTTTTCTTCCGAAAATCAACCTGAAAAGGAGGCAGCGAAAACCTCATTTTTACCTCCTTTAAACAACATAACAACCTCAGTAGCAAAAGTATATGATGTAAACAATAGCCTCATTACCTCATTGTTCGCTCGCAGCATCGCTCTATGAGGTTGGGTATAGGTGGCGTATTCCATGGCTACTGAGGTGGTTTTGTTTGGGAAATGAGGTAAAAATGAGGTTGTTGAGGTAATTTATTTCGGCAAAAATCAGCAGAAAAAATTACGCAGGTCTGAACACCCTACCCTACGGAGTGCGAAGATGAGGAGGGGTTTTTTGCCATTTCTACCGAGAGATGCATCCCTACCGGGATGCAAAGAGAGCAGGCGGAGTGTTTTTCTATCAAGAGCTAAAAGAAAGCAAGCGTTTTTTCAACGAGCTAATGCTCCTAATGGACATTTTGGGATTATGGCAAATCCGCGAGCAAATATGAACACCTTGCGCGTGAAAATGCCCGCAAAAAAAGCCCCGCACTGCTGCGGGGCTTTTTTTTATTGGTTTTCCTTGAGTTGACCTAACAGGATTCGAACCTATACAAACAGAACCAAAATCTGTTGTGCTGCCATTACACCATAGGTCAGCGTTACAAAATCAAATTTGCGGAGGCAAAGATACAACAATGTTTTTTAATTTACAAGCCCTGTCCGCCGGCTTTCTCCACCCTACTGCCGCTGTGCTACTTGAACGCCTGCAGGTCGCACAGCTTTTTGTATATTCCGCCCTCTTTTATCAGCTCGTCGTGCGTGCCGGTTTCCGTGATTTCTCCCTCCTGAAGCACCACTATGCAGTCGGCGTTGCGGATGGTGGAGAGGCGGTGGGCAATCACAATGGAGGTGCGGTTTTTCATCAGCTTGTAGAGGGCGTCCTGCACCAGCTTTTCGCTTTCGGTGTCGAGCGACGAGGTGGCTTCGTCCAGAATGAGTATGGGCGGATTTTTGAGCACCGCCCGCGCTATGGCGAGGCGCTGCCGCTGCCCGCCGGAGAGGCGCACCCCCCTGTCGCCAATGCCGGTATCGTAGCCGTGCTCCATGCGCATGATGAACTCGTGCGCGTTGGCAATTTTTGCCGCCTCCACCACGTCCTCCTCCGAGGCGCTCTCCAGCCCAAAGGCAATGTTGTTTTTTACGGTATCGTTAAAGAGAATGGCCTCCTGCGTAACGATGCCCAGAAGGCTCATCAGGGATTTGGGCTGGTAGCTTCTGAGGTCAACTCCGTCCAGCAGGATTGCCCCTGAGGTTACGTCGTAGTATCGCGGAATGAGGTCGGCAACGGTTGTTTTTCCGGCGCCCGAAGGCCCCACCAGCGCCACCATTTTCCCCTTGGGGATGGTCAGGTTGATGTGCTTCAGCACAGGCTCTTCGTTGTAGGCAAAGCAAACGTCCTTAAACCTGATTTCCCGCGCAAAATCTTTCACCGCTACCGGATTTTTGGCTTTGGTGATGGCAACCGGCGTATCCAGAACGTCAAAAACGCGGTCTGCCGCAGCCATACCCCGCTGAATACCCGCGTAAGCCTTTGTAATGTCCTTTGCCGGCACCAGAATTTGGTAGTAAAACGCGAGGTAGGCCACAAACTCGGATACGGTGAGGGAGGAGGTGCCGCTAAGCAGCATCATTCCCCCAAAAAACATGATGAGCATGGCCACCGTTACCCCAAAAAACTCCGACAGCGGCACCGCCATTTCCTGACGGTTGGTTGCCTGCCGCAGCGCGTTTCGGTGCGCAGAGTTGACCTTTGCGAAGCGCTCGCGCACGTATTTTTGGGCGTTGAACGCTTTGATAATTCGGCTGCCGCCAATGGTTTCCTCAATAATGCTCATCAAATCGCCCTGCAAGCTCTGCACCTCCACCGCCTTGCGCCGCAGCTTGCGCGACACTAGGCCAATCAGGTAGCCCGATAGCGGCAGCGTAATCAGCGTAATGATGGTGAGCTGGTAGGACATGTAAAACAGGACGGCAAGGTTGCCCAGAATAAAAATGGGGTCGCGAAAAATGACCTGAAAGGAGGCCACCACCGAAGCCTGCACTTCGTTGACGTCGTTGGACAGCACCGACAGGAGGTTGCCCTTGCGCTGGGTGGTGTAGTAGGCAAGGTGCAGCTTGGTTATTTTGTCAAACAGCGCGCTGCGTATGTTCCTCATAACGTTGGCGCGCATGCTGTTGAGCACCCTGTACCCCAAATACTTGAAAAGGTTGGCAAGAAAGGAAGCCAGCGTTAGCGCAAGCCCGACGAAAACCAGCGAGCCAAGCGCACCGTGCACATCTTTTATCTTCAGCAGCCCAAAGTAAAAAGCATCTTTGAAGTAGGACACGGAGAGGGTAAAATCTTGCAGCTGCGCTACGCGGGGGATAGCGTCGCTGTAAAAAAGAACGTCCAGCAACGGCACAATGAAGGCGAAGTTGAGCACTCCGAATATCATTGCCAGCACAACGACGGCAAGGTACTTTGGCCAGTAGCGGCTATACGGCTTCGCAAAGCCGACTAAGCGGAGAAATTTATTCATGTGTGACCGCAAAGGGCTTCAACTCCCTGCGGATCTCACGCCGCAAAGGTTTGGTTTAGTATATATGTTGAATTTACAATTTTTCATTGGCTGCGATTCTTTCCTGACCGCAAGCTGTTTGAGCGCTATTTTAGCATTCTCAAAGGTGGCGCACAAACGCCCTATACGTCCTAATCTCGCAAGACAACTTGCGTTGGTGATGCTTGGCGACATACGCTGCAACAACGCTGGCAATGCTAATACCGGTATAAATCTATGTGGGTGTGTGCCATAATTCATTGAAAATTAGCGCAAATCCTGTACGAAAACAGCGTGAGCAAAGGGTAATTAAGCTTGCGAGGCTTGCTTTTTTGTTCTTTGGTTTGAGTAAGCTATAGTAGGTGGCATATCGCTATCCATTCTCTTTTTTATTGCACCACTATGGCGCTCCATCTTCCTTGCGCAAGTGCGCAAAGGTAAAAATAATTCCGAAACTATCAAAAAAACGTGGCGCCATAATATTGTATGATGTTGCGCCGAGCCCTGCTACAGCTGGTTTCGCCGAGCTTTGCATCGGTTGTCCGTAGGGCAATAATATATATTCAGGGCATCGCTCATCAAAATGCCCCGGTCTTCTACAAGATATTCAGCTAATAATCCGGTAATCGTTTCCACCATTAGTTGTGGATAATCCGGCTCTACTTTTAAAAGCGCAAGGGCTGCGGGTGTGTGAAAGCTGATTTGATGCGTATCTTCTCAAAATAAGTAATCCGACGAAGCACGTTCCATATCAATAGCGCCTCGCTCGAAAAACGAAAGCTGCGCGCGCATTTTGTCGTTGGCGATAGGCCCCTCCACAATGTCATACGCATGGGGCGGCTGCGGCAGCTTACTATCACGGCAGCGCATCACAAATTCAACCCACTCTACGGATGGCTCCGGAAAACGCTTTACAGAAATGTTTTTATCGGAAAATGCCGTTTCGTCAAAAGAAAACGCCGTTGCTACGGGTTTTGTCTTAGTGGTCGTCGGCAGCAGCTTTTGCCCTGTCTTCCGCATGGTGGCGAAAGGTGGTAGCATAAAACCCCCTTGCCGAAATCTTTGAACGGCTCTCACCGGCTCAAATCAACTTCTTCAATCCGGCTATCGCTTCCGTGGCATAGCGTCATGCTACATCCCTCCGCCGTTGCGCCTGCACATGCGGGCTAAGGCGCCTACTGTGCTGTCGTATGATTGCGTATGTTCGTAGCCGTAGTGCCGTTCGAAAAAGTCAAGGCCGCCGTACTCTTCAGGTAGCTAAATGCGTCGCGACCGGAGATGTTATAGCGCTTGGCAAACCACTCGTTGAGCAGGACGAAATCTTGTATCTATCCCGGATGGGATATTTGGTCGTTCCGTTCATACCGTTAGCCTTTAACATATAGTGTGCAGCTATATTCATGTGCAAAAGCACATAAAATTCCCGAATTGCACACAGCTACGTAAAAACAGGCCAATAAATAGCGCAGCTCGCCCGTAGCGCTTCTTAACAACGGCAGCTAAAGCCTAATCGTGCAGCTGGCGTTTCCTTAAATAGTCCAGCAGCAGCGCGGGGCGGTCGGTCTGGATGATGCGTGCGCCGAGCGTGTCAATCAGGTAGCCATAACCCTTATCGGGATTTTCAAGCGACATGTCGTCATCGTGTCCGCCAGCTGACGTTTCCGATAACGTATTGTACCAAAACAATGATTTTCCGGCGAGCTGTGTTTTCAATCGCTTTGGAAGCAAAAGCGTATCATTTTGATACAATAATGTAAAAATAGCAGTATTCAATTCTTTTACGAAAATATTGATTTGCGTTTCGGCGTTTTCCCTGTCAAGATGCACATAAGGCATGTAAATTACTTCGTTTAAATATTTGCCGAATTGCGCTTTCACTTCTTTAGCCGGTTTACTGCCTCCTAAAATAACCTGTTTGGTTGTTCCCGTTTTTTCCAGCAGGACAAAAACTTCGTCGAAATAACGGTCTGCCTTATCCAAAGCTATCAAGACTCGACCATTAACCAGCAATAACGCTTCTTCCAACGTCGGCACTTTTTCCCTCGTTCTTGTGGCGCAACCGTTTTTCAGCCGGAGCGTCCGGATGGAATCCAGGGTCCAGTCGGCTACGTTGCCTTTTCCGGTTGTTGTCCGGTCGAGCGTGGCGTCGTGCATCAGGATGAATTGCCCGTCTTTAGTACGCTGTACATCTATTTCCACAATATCTACTCCCATCTTAATAGCATTTTCAATTGCAGGCAGTGAATTTTCGGGAGCGTATCGCCAATCGCCCCGATGGGCAGTTACCATAACTATGCTAGTATCTCGGCTTAGCAACTTATTCCGAATCTTTATGGCTCTGCCTTGAGCAAATGCAGCTTGACATACGCTAATTAAAATAACCAGCAGTGTAATAATTTGCCTTGTTCTTTTC
>JAISLN010000051.1 GCA_031290835.1 Prevotellaceae bacterium | reverse complement strand
ATATGGAAGCTTTAAAATTTCCACCCAAAACCAAGCCCTGCGAATATGCTGTAATTATAGCTATAACCAAAGTAAAAAGGGATGTAGAATTTGTCATATTCAGCAACAGAGCCACAAATTGCTTCTAATTCTAATTTTCTATTCATTCCATTTTGGTCGCTAAATAATTTAGCTGTACCATTGTCGGATTTTATAGCGGTTTCTTGGTAGTTGATGATGTCGCAATATCCGGCAGCAACCCCAATGAATAGAAATTTCCACTGCTTATTTATGCCAAATGACACGCCACTTCTTAAAATTTGTCCGCTGTGGTGCGATATTTCAAATTTATCGCCCGCTTTTTGCATTGACAATAGTTCATCGTAAATTTTATTGCTTCCAGTAATCTGACTTCCATTGGATAAGCCACGTATGCTTGTGTATAGCCCAAATCCATCAACAATATTTCTTGCCGAAAATTGCACGTTGGCAAAACTTACAAGGGTTGCATTGTAGCTTACCTCAACTCCTACCGAATAGGATTTAAAGGGTATTACAATTAAAGCTAATATAATGTGTATATTTTTCATAATTAAAAGATTATACACCTATGCTTAGGTAACAAATTATCTGCCAATCCTAACTTCGACCAATTGTACTAATGCTGTATCTTTCTTTCGTTAACCATTTCGTTTTGTTTTTGCAGCCAGCCAATTTTCCAAACCGGCTTTTGAGCGTTCCGAAACTCCAGCGTCAATTTGCTTGTCAATTTATCTGTCAGCTCGGTCGGTTTTGCAGGTATATCAAGCTTTATCATCCGGTATCAGCTGTGAGAGTTGAATATCTAATAGCTTGCGCTCCGTGCTTTGCGGATGTAGTATTTTCATCAGCTCGTCGTAAGCCTGCTTTCCCTTTTCGTAATTTTCCTCGCTCAAAGCATCGTTAAATTGCTTCATTAGCGTTTGGTACGTATCGGTTTGGATGTTGTTCTCCAAGCCCATTATTTCGCCCAAAATTTCTTCTATTCTCCAGCCCAAAAATGAGCGCATACCGTAGTGGCGCACAAGCGTGTGGTCGCCCTCAAGCTGCAACGTGTACAGGTTTACGCGCTGCATGGACTGTATGATAAACGGGCTGTGCGTTGTAACGATGAACTGCGTGGCAGGGAAAATATCGGATAGATATTTGATGATAGTCCGCTGCCACTGTGGATGCAAGTGCAAGTCCAGCTCGTCAACCAAAAGCACCGCCGGCTCTCGTAGCGGTTGTTCGCTATTGGGGTAGCGGTCGAACATCCTTTTGCAAAAATCGCACATCCACGACAAGGTGGCTTGGTAGCCATACCCCAACTCTGCGGGCTTGTGCCAGCCGTCTTTTGTTTTAAACTCTATGTAGTTGCTCAGTTTTTCGTCGGAAACAAACCGTATATCGCTTAGCTCGGGAAAAATGTCGCTGATTAGTACTGATTTTAGCAGCGCCAAGCGGCTTGTTGCCCGCTGTTGCTCGTTTTTAGCGGCGTAGTCCAGCTGAAAAAGCCAATCCTCAAAGTTAATCAGCTTGCCGTTGTTCAGAAGATTGTCGGCATACAGCGTTTTAGCGTTGTCGGAGGCAATCCCCTGTGATTTTATGGTGCGAACAACGCCGTAGCCATGTATGTTTTTTAGCAGCTCCAACGAGGCTATTGCTTTTAGCAGGTTGGTTTTTCCCGTGTTGTTGTTGCCAAGAAAAACAGTCCACTGACAGCAAGCGCCGCGCTCATCTACAAAGGAAAACTTATGCCTTCCTTTGAAGCCTTTAAAGTCAACCACAACGGCTTTTTGTACGTAGGCAGCTATGTTTTTCGGCGTTAGCATTAAGCAATAAATAAAATTTTTCTACAAAAACAGCGCCCAAACGGCAATTGCAAACGTACCGACCACAAACACAAAGGCGTAGAACTGCACCTTGCCGTTTTGGAAAACTTTGACGGACGACGACAGCCGGTGGGTTGTCCACCCGATGCCGTCCATTGTGCCGTCAATAATGTGCCGGTCAAACCACGCAATGGGGTCTGAAAGATATCTGAAAACCACCTTTTTGGTCATGAACATCCATACTTCGTCCAAGTAGAACTTGTGCAGCGTGGCGCGGTACAGCCTGCCCAGCGAGGTGGCAATTTTTGCGGGGCGTTCGCCGCCTTTGATGTACAGCTGCCGCGCCACAAGTATGCCCAGCAGCGCCACCAGCGTGCCCGCCACCACAACGCTCATCTCTGTGTGGGTTTCAAACGGAACGCTATCGCCGCTAATGAATTGGGAGAACGGCGTAAAACCCGTAACGCACGTCAGCACGGCGAGAAACGCGAGCGGAATGGACATGGCCAGCGGCGACTCGTGCGGCGCGTGGCGTTCGTCGTAAGCTTTTTTCTTTCCCCAAAAAATAGCAAAGTACAGGCGGAACATGTAGAAAGCCGTCAGCCCTGCCACAGCCCACAGCACGGCAAACAGCAGCGGGTCGTGGTGGAGCGCCGCCACCAAAATCTCATCCTTGCTGAAAAATCCCGAAAACGGGAAAATGCCGGCAATGGACAGGCAGGCTATGAGAAAGGTGAGGTGCGTAATGGGCATGTACTTGCGCAGGTTGCCCATGTCGCCCATTTCGTTGCTGTGCACGGCGTGTATCACCGAGCCCGCGCCGAGGAAGAGCAGCGCCTTGAAGAAGGCGTGGGTAAAGAGGTGGAACATGGACGCCATGTAGCCCAGCCCGTCGTGCCCGCCGTAGCCCGAAACGCTCAGCGCCACCATCATGTAGGCAATTTGCGAGATGGTGGAGAACGCCAGCACCCGCTTGATGTCGGTTTGCGTTATGGCAATCACGGCGGCAAACAGCGCGGTAAACGCCCCAATGTACCCCACCATGGCCAGCACGTCGGGGGCGGCAAAGTAGTACACGGGAAACAGCCGCGCCACGAGGTAAACGCCGGCTACCACCATCGTGGCGGCGTGGATGAGCGCCGATACCGGCGTGGGGCCTTCCATGGCGTCGGGCAGCCAGATGTGCAGCGGAAACATGGCCGACTTGCCCGCGCCTCCCATGAAGATGAGCGCCATTGCCCACGAGGCAACCGACACGCCCATGAACGACAGCCCGGCGGTGGAGTCGAGCACCAGCGAAGCCTCGTTGCCCGTCAGCTGCCCAAAGTCAAACGTGCCGGTGTAGTAGGATAGCAGCAGTATGCCCACGAGAAAGCCGAGATCGGCAAAGCGGGTAACGATAAACGCCTTCTTGGAGGCCGATACCGCCGACGGCTTGGTGTAGTAAAAGCCTATCAGCGAGTAGGACGAAACGCCCACCAGCTCCCAGAAAATGTACATCTGAAAAATGTTGGTTGCCACCACCAAGCCCAGCATCGAAAAGCTGAAGAGCGACAGCAGGGCGTAGTAGCGCTGAAAACCCTTTTCGCCGTGCATGTACGCAAGGCTGTACACGTGCACCATGAGCGATACGGTGGTAATTACCACGAGCATCATCACCGAAATGGGGTCGAGCAGCACGCCGAGATCAATGTGCAGCTTGTCGCTAAAGCGGAGCCACTCCACCGAAAAGGAAGCTATTTTTTGGAAAACGCCGTCCACTTTCCCCTCCACAAAAAAGTAGCGGAACGCTGCCGCGTAGGATAAGGCGGTGGCAACAGCCATCCCCAGCGTACCGGCAACGCCGGCGGCGCGGTGGCTCATCTTGCCGCCTGCAAGCCCCAGCACAAGAAACATCAGCAGGGGAACGGCTACTATCAGTAAGGTAAATTCCATATTACTTGTATGGTAAATTGGTAAATGAATAAATGGTAAACTCTCTGTCAGCCTTTCAGCTTGTCAATATGCCGTATGTCGATATTCTGCACGCTCCGGTAAACGTTGATGATGATGGCAATGGCTACCGCCGTTTCGGCCGCCGATATGGCGATGCCAAACAGGCTAAAAAACATCCCCTCCAGCCGCTCCGGGTACAGGTAGCGGTTGAACACGCTAAAGTTGATTTCAACGGCGTTCAGCACCAGCTCTATCGAAATGAGCACGGCGAGCATATTTTTCCGCGCAATAAATCCGTAGATTCCCACAAAAAATAGGATGGTGCTCACCACCAGATAGTGATTCATTGGTATCATAGCAATTGTGAATTATAAATTTTGAATTTTGAATTAAAAGTTGAAAAATTCAGCGCCTTGCCCATGTCTGTAAGCTTTAATTTAAAATTTAGTTTTTCAATTTTTCCCTTTCCGTGCTATCAGTATGCCCCCGATGATGCAGGCGAGCAGCAGCGCACTTAGCGCCTCAGAGTATTCTCAGGTGATGTGGAGATGCTCCTCAAAGCCAACGTATTGACCCCTTAAACAAGCACCCTTTTCGCCGCCAACCGGTACAATTTCCGCCGGGAAATGGAGTGGCTTTCGATTATGGCTGTGTTAAACCCGCTTTGACGGGCACAAACGCCGACGGAAAGTCTCGCAATGCCGACTCCTACAATGGTTGAATACTTTGCCATGTTACTATTTTTTGTTTGTATTAGGTTTTCCTTTCCATTGAATTTCTGCATCAAAGAAAGGGGTTGAGTATCTTTAGCTGACTTTCTACTTCCATGTTATGCTGCATGTCCTCAGAGTAGAGGATTTTACAGCCCGCTTCAATGGAGGAGGCTACTATAATACTATCGAATATCTGCAAATCATAGCGCCGGACAATATGCTCTGCCAACTTTAGCGTCGAAACATCAACAGGTTGAATGGTACACCCCTCTAAATTTGTCAAGCACAAATGTAGCAACTCTAACTTTGGCATCGTGTAAGTCCGCTTCAGCACGTTAATATACTCCGATACAACTTGGGTTGGAATTACCGGCGAGTTGTCAAGCTTATCAAGCGCAATGTTGCGCTTTCTCAAATCCGCCCTATCGTGGCAATAAATGAGGACATTGGTATCTAATGCAGCCTTAATCATAATCGTTTGCCTCGTCGCGGTTAAATTTGAAACCGGACAAATCTATCGGGTACTTATCAAGTAACTCTTCCCGCTTTTTTCGTCGGCTTTGCGGTGTAGAGGTCTGCTGCGGCAACTCTTCTGCGCCAACAGGGAATACAATGATTTCAACCGGCCGACCATACCATTCTTGCGGAATGGTAAACGGTATGCTGCTGTTTTGTTCGCTTGGCGTAAATATTTTTCTGTACATAATGCTTTGCTACTTTACGTTCATACTTTGGCAAAGGTATGTTTTTTTTCCTCACTTTTTCCGTGCTATCAGTATGCCCCCGATGATGCAGGCGAGCAGCAGCACGCTTAGCGCCTCAAACGGCAGCAGGTACTGAAATTTTCCCGTCCCCATCAGGGCTGTACCTATTTCTTTCATGTTCACCTCGTAGTCGCCAATGGCCGAGTCGGGTATCGGGTACAGAAAGAATTGCTTCAGGATGATAAATCCGGCCACGACGGCGCCGCACAGCGAGGCAATAATGCCCATGAGCACCCGCCGCCTATCGTGAGGCTCTGCGGCGTCGCCCTTGGGGTTGGTGAGGAAGATGGCGAAGAGAAACAGTATCAAAACGCCACCGGCGTACACCGAAAGCTGCACCGCCGCCAGAAAGTGGTAGTTGAGCAGCAGGTAAAGGCCTGCCGTGCCGATAAGCACAAACAGCAGGTAGGTAGCTGCGCGCATTATCCGCTTCGAGGCAACGGCAAGTATGGCCGACACAACGATGAAGGCGGCGAGCAGGTAAAAAATAATCAGGTTGCTTGACAGTTCCATATCACAATGTGCTTTGAGTGCTATTCGGTTTTTGTTTTCACTTCTAACGTTGATCCTTCGCGGTTGAGCTGTTTTACCAGCTTGCTGCGGGTATATACGGTATGCTCAAAAAACGGCGTCCACGCAATGGCGTCCTGCGGGCAGGCGGTGGTGCACAGGTCGCAAAACGTGCAGCTGCCAATGTCGTAGAGGTAGCGGTCGAGCACCTTCTTTTCCTTTCCCGTTGCCTCGTCCGTCACCTTTTTGCTGACTACGCGGATGGTGCCGTTGGGGCAGCTCATCATGCAGAGGGCGCAGGCCGTGCACTTGTGCTCATTTTGGGCGTTGTGGGGCATCGTCAGCAGCCCCCTGAAGCGCTCAAAGTGCACCTTGGTTTTTCTGTTTTCGGGATACTTTTCGGTAACCTTCGGGCGCAGCATGTTGAGCATCGAAATGTACATGCCCTGAAGCAAGCGGTATATCCCCCAAACGATTTCTTTGATGTAACGAAACATTTTCATTATTTTTTGTCCTCCTGTTCTTTTTATCTTAGCCGAATTGCCGTCACAGCGCCACGCACACCGCCATCAGCAGAATGTTGATGAGGCATATCGGCATCAAAATTTTCCACTCAAACTTCAGCAGCTGATCTATGCGCAGGCGGGGGAACGACCACCGCACCCACAGCGCAAAAAATACGCACATGAACGTCTTCCCCAAAAACCAAACCGCCGACGGGATGTAGTCCATGGCGTGGTTAAAGGCTTCCCATCCGGGAATGTGCAGCGGCATCCACCCGCCCAAAAACATGGTGGCGGCAATGGCGGCAACGATAAACATGTTCATGTACTCGGCAAGGTAAAAAAAGCCGAACTGTATGCCGGAGTACTCGGTATGGTAGCCCGCCGTCAGCTCCGACTCGGCCTCGGGCAGGTCAAATGGTCCCCGGTTTGTTTCGGCGTGGCCGGCAATGAGGTAGCAGAAAAAGGCGATTACCGCCGGAACGTGCCCCTGAAAGATAAACCACGAATCGGCCTGCAGCTCCACGATTTCCGACAGCTGCATGGTGCCCGACAGCACCACAATGGCAAGCAGCGACAGCCCGCACGACAGCTCGTAGCTGATGAGCTGCGCGCCGCTGCGCATGGCGCCGATTATGGTATATTTGCTGTTGCTCGACCACCCCGCCAGCAGAATACCCACCACCCCCAGCGACGATATGGCGAGAAGGTAGAACACCCCAACGTTGAAGTCAACCGCCTGCAACCCTTTTGCAAAGGGCAGCGCCCCAAACGTCCCCACCGACGCAACGAGCACAAAAAACGCCGCAAGCCGAAACAGCAGGTGGTCGGCGCGGTCGATATGCACCAGCTCCTTGAGGAGAATTTTTATCATATCGGCAACCGTTTGGAATATGCCGAACGGCCCCACGCGGTTAGGCCCCAACCTGCACTGCATAAAGGCGCACACCCGGCGCTCCATGTATATCAGGATAAGCGCAAACACTGCGTATGCCCCCAGCAGGAGAATTCCAACAAGCAGACACTCAACGAGCAGCACCGCACCGCTACACAAGTATTGGCGGAGGAGCTCGTCTATCCATTGGGTTACAATTGAAAAGCTGAACACGATATTAGCTGTTTTAATTATTACTACTGTTTGTATCAAGCCACTTACAAGTTGGCTGCGAACTTTATACCGAACTTTAACTTATTAGATTATGACCGTAAATTATTGTACGTAGCTACGCTATGGCTTTAGTGTTGTACAAATGATTACTATAAATGATACATTGAAATGAGATTTTATGCTATCTTTTTTAGCAACAACTTGAACGTCAAGTTTATACCAATTTTTAGCATATTTATCCCGACATTTATCCCGACATTTATCCCGACATTTTAGCCATTATTTATATAATAATTTAATGACTAATCATTTATGATATTTTTTTGCAAGATGCTTATTGGTGACATTTATAGTGACATTTATAGTGACATTATGGAATGTTTTTTTTTACCTGTCAATGCAAGGAATAACGTAGTCCAGCGAAGCGCCGATCATAATCAGGTCGGCTACTTTGGCTTCGATGGCGGTTGCCTTTAGCGCTCCCACCAGCACCAGCGACGGAGAGCGAAACTTTACCCGGTAGGGCGATTTGTCGCCCTTGCTCGTGATGTGCACGGCAAACTGTCCGCGGGCGTTCTCCACGCGCTGAAAAAATTCTCCCTCCGGCAGGCGGATAATCGCCTTTGTTTTGGCGGCGTGCGCCCCTTCGGGAATGTTGTCCACCAGCTGCTCTATGATGCGGAGCGACTGCTCTATTTCGTCCAGACGGATAATGTAGCGGTCGTAGGTTAGCCCTTCGGTGCGCACTACCTCGTCGAAGCTTACTTTGGCGTAGGCGGCGTAGGGGGCAATCTTGCGGACGTCGTTGCGCCACCCCGACGCTCGGCTTGCGGGGCCGGTTGCGCCAAGCGATATGGCTTTTTCCTTGCTCAGGTAGCCAATGTCCTTCATACGTCCGCGGGCAATGGGGTTGTTGGAGAAGAGCAAATGGTGCTCCTTGAGCATTTTGCGCATGTAGGGGATAAACTCCTTTACCTTTTTTTGAAAGTTGGGGTGAATATCCCGCGCCACGCCGCCAATGACGTTGTAGTTGGCCATCAGCCGCCCGCCTGCGGTTTCCTCAAAAATATCCATTATTTTTTCGCGGTCGCGCAGCCCGTACACAAAAGCCGTAATAGCCCCCATGTCCATGCACATGCAGCCCCAGCCCAGCAGGTGCGAGGCAATGCGGGTCAGCTCGTCGAATATGGTGCGGATGTAGTGGGCGCGCTCCGGCACCTCCAGCGCCAGCGCCTTTTCGCAGCAGAGGCATACGGCGTGCCGGTTCATCGTTCCCGACAGGTAGTCCAGCCGGTCGGTGAGGTGAAGAATTTGCGGGTAGGTGTAGCTCTCGCACATTTTTTCTATGCCGCGGTGGATGTACCCAAAAACGGGGTCAATTTTTTTGATGATTTCGCCGTCGAGCGCAACGCGCAGGTGCAGCACGCCGTGCATGGCAGGGTGCTGAGGGCCAAAGTTGACCACGTATTCGTCCTTGTCAAACACCTGATGCACCTCCTCAATGCGCTCGCCCATCTTGATGGTGATGGACGGCATGCGCTCCATGTCGGGGATGAGCTCATTCTCCAGCGGCACGGGGTTAATGGCGGGGTCGGCGTTGTAGTCCTTGCGCAGGGGGAATCCTTTCCAGTCGGTGCGCAGGAAGATGCGGCGCATGTCGGGGTGGTTGATGAAGCGAATGCCGAAAAAGTCGTACACCTCGCGCTCGTACACCAGCGCCGAATCCCACAGGTCGCACACCGAAAAGAGCTCGGGCTGCTCGCGGTTGTCGGTGCGCGTTGCCAGCGTTACCACCAGCGACGGGTTTTGCGAGGGCGACAGGTGGTAGGCAGCGCCCAAGGCGTCGCCAAAATCCATGCCGACAATGTCTATCAGAAAGTCGAATTTTTCCGGTCTTTCGTGCCGCAGGTAGCGGGCAACGCCGTACAGCTTGTTCTTGGGTACGGTTACGACCAGCCGGTTATCCGCCCGCTTTACGTCGGTAAAGCCAAGCGACAAAAGTTCTTTCTCAACGGTTTCCATCGGCAGCGCTGCTATTATGGTTAGACGAATGAGCTATTTGTGGCTGCCGGGGCAGCTTGAAGAAGTTTTGCACCTTAATTTTCCGCGCCATTTGCATCATTCCGTAGAGAACAGCGTCCGGGCGGGGCGGGCAGCCGGGTACAAACACATCTACCGGAATAATTTCGTCCACGCCCTTCACCACGTGGTACGAATCCTTGAAGGGGCCGCCGCAGATGGCGCAGCTGCCGATGGCCATTACGTATCGCGGCTCTGCCATTTGGTCGTAGAGGCGCTTCAGCACCGGCGCCATTTTGTGAACAATGGTGCCGCACACAAAAATCACGTCGGCTTGGCGGGGGCTGTTGCGCGTTACCTCCCAGCCAAAGCGGGCAAAGTCGGTGCGGGCTGCCGCAACGCACATAAACTCAATGCCGCAGCAGCTTGTGGCAAAGGTGAGGGGCCAAACCGAGTTCGACCGACCCCAGTTGATAAAATCGCTCAGCTTGCCGACGAAAATGTTTACGCCGTTTTTGCGCAGCTCCGCTACGTACTCTTCGAGGTATTCGTTATCGTTGAAGTCCTCGTACTTCATGTTGGGGATGCGTATATTCTTTACTTCCATACCAGCACTCCTTTTTTCCACGCATAGACCAAGCCCAGCGTCAGTATTACCAAAAAAAACAGCACGCAGGCAAGCCCCTGCGCGCCCATATCCCGTAGCGTTACCGCCCACGGAAACAGCAGCACCGTTTCCACATCAAACACTAGGTAAAGGATGGCAAACAGGTAGTAGCCTACGCGGAGCTGCATCCACGAGCTGCCGCGCGTGGGGATGCCGCACTCGTAGGGCTCTCCCTTGTGCGGGTTGGACGACCTTGGCGCCAGCAGCCGCGCCAGCACCAGCGCTATGACCACCAGCGAAAGGGCGGTGATGAAAACCACCAAAAACAAAGCAGAATTACTCATGTTACTATAAAGTTGTTTACTGTTGCTCCGGCGCAACGGGTTTCCAAAAAATCGGAGCGCAAATGTACAATTAAAAAAATATTTTCGCCTCCCCTTTTATGAAAAAGTTATTTACAAGTAGCTAAAAGGGCTGGAAATGCCAGACTCCACCGCTGTTTGCGCCACTTTCTTGCGGCTTACTTTTCCGCTAACGTGCCGTAACGCTTTTGCTTCGTTTTTCTACTTCACTACTTACAGCTTTGAAGTAAATTTTACGATTCCCTTAATAATAATACAATTTAACCGCCTCTATTCTTTTACTTGCGAATAATAATGTAACTTTAGGATGAAGCTGATAAATTCCCCCCAAAAGCGCTTTGAGCGAGACGCTGAACGCTAATATCGTACAAGCTGTTTTGGCGTGTAGCTGTTGTGAGCGTACAGCCGGATGGCACGATACCGGCAGTCGGCAGTAGTCGGCAGGGTAGGGAAATAGGAGCTATAACTACATAACAATGTGAACAATGAATAACTTATTATATCAACTAAAATTGCTGCCATTGCTGTTGCTGTTAGTACCGTTTAGCAGCGTATGTGCAGCATTTGGTAGAAGCTACCATGAAGTAACGGGAGGCGTCAGCATACGTTGGGCGAGCTTGGCGCCGCTACCCGGTAGCAGCATCAGCACCGGAATGGGCTTTGGCGGAGGAGCCGGGTACATCTACCACTTCAACGACCGGATAAGCGTCCGCACGGGGCTAAACTTTAACCGCTACAGTGGAGCATCTTTCATAGAAAAGCGCAACGAAACCTCTACGGTCATCATCCCCGAAGAATGGTTGTGGCTGGGCGACAAGTTTTTTGAGCTTCGCAGCCACATTTCGGGCTACTCCGTTCGGCACTCAGCCCTGTACGTGCAGGCGCCGCTGCTGTTTGGCTACGAGGCCGAAATGCCGTGGGCGGAGTGGCTGAGCTGGTACGTCAGCGGAGGCGTCGAGCTGGGCTACTCGCTGACGGGAAAAAGCAGCGCCCGAATAGACACCCTCAGCATGAACGGCTTTTTTGACTACGAGGGCTACCCGATGGAAGACGTAAAGCAGCTGTTGGGGTTTGGAAGCTACCTAGGAGAGCAGCCGCAGGCGGCGCTCAATCTGGGCTTTAGCGCCATCGGCTACCTCGAAGTCGGCCTAAAGCAGCGGCTGGCGGAGCACTACAGCATTTACATCGGAATTTTTGGGGAGTACAGCCTCTACAGCGCCGTAGCAGGAGGCATACATCCCCGCATATACGAGTACGAGGCGCAGCACCCTTCAAGCGGAAGCTACTACAAGCTACGCTATACCCCGGCATCCCACGTTGCCGGCATCTCCAGCAAAACATCCTACCCGATGGCATTTGGGGTAACGATACGCTTCAGCTTCGACACCATGCGCGAAAAGCCCGTCAACAGGCGTATGCTGCAAATGCACTACCTCGACTTTATTTAGCGAATGGCGAAATTCACTACGCGTCTTTCGTTATTCACTAAAATAATGGGGTGTAAACACTATTCACTATTCCTCATCCGTTATTCACTAAATAATGGGGATTAATTCTTGATAAAAATTTGAAATGACCCGTTTTAAATTTATTTTTGTCGGGCAATAGCAATGCTGCTGTCTTGGTTGGCAAATGAACAAAAATAAGGCTGCATCTTAGTAGGTCGGTAGCGAAAAATCCTGCGGCAGCGTACAGCAAAAATCAAAACGGGGCTACCCACATATATTAAATTTTCACAAAGATGATTTATTAACAAAAAATCGGAATACCCTATCAACATTATGATTATATTTGATAATAAATACGGACTGAAAATTTCGGCAGAGCAATAGAACATATTTTTATGCATCTTTGTAAGATATTTATTGAAGTTGAAGGGCGCAATAATGCGCACAGAGGCACAAAAAGGACGGCGCTTTTAGTTGAAAATCGGAAGCTGAAAAGCCGAAATATCGGAAGCTGAAAATTGAGAATCGTAAGGCAAAGAATCGGCGTGGCGCTTCGTAAGGGTGCGCCATTCGCTAAGCGCTCGAATATCTTTTTTAAATAAATGAAAAATGAGTAATTTTGAACCGCTAACGTACAATTTAAAACCTGAGGCACAAGAATGAAAAATATACTACACATAGCGACGCTGAGGGCGCTACTACTGATGGCACGGGAGGTCTTTGCGCAACGGCAACGGCAAAAGCATGCGGTACCCTGCGCTGATGCACCCTGTCGCGGTGCGCTGGCTTTTGAGGCTCTGAAAATAAATTATTCACTATACCTCCCTTGTAAGAGGTGATTTTTTTAATTAATTGTAACTAATATGTCAACTCCACTCATTCATATAAGCAACGCCATACTTCGTAACCCCGAATTGCAGCTTGAAGCGCCGCTTAGCTTTGACCTGTACCCCAACCAGCATTGGGCAGTAGTAGGCGCCAACGGTGCAGGAAAAACGACCTTTGCAAACATGCTGACGGGCAAGCTGCCCCTTGCCGAAGGCGCCATTGAGTACAGCATCGACGGAGACGCACCGCTGTACGAAAAGGTAAAAATCGTCAGCTTTCGCGATATATACAGCCTTGCCGATTCCCGACATATATACTACCAGCAGCGATGGCACTCTACGGAGGAGGCAACGCCTAAGGTGCGCGACTTAGTTGAAAAATCGGGCAGCAAGGAGGAGGTGGAAAAGCTGATTGCGCTGTTTGACATCCATGACTTGCTGAACAAGAGCATCATTTGCCTATCCAGCGGTGAACTTCGCAAGTATTTAATTGTTAACGCGCTGAAGTCAATCCCCAAGGTGCTGATTTTGGACAACCCCTACGTAGGGCTTGACGAAAAATCGCGCGAGCAGCTCAACGAATTGCTGGCGCAGCTGGCGCAAAAAGGAGATGTGCAGCTGATGCTCATCATCTCCAACCCCGACGAAATTCCCGACGTGGTAACGCATGTGCTGCCCGTTACGCGCATGCGCTGCCTGCCGGCCATGAGCCGCGCCGATTTTTTTGCCGACACGGAGCTCCATAAAACCTTGTTTGCGCGACCCCAATCGTACATTTTGCCGCCCGTGCAGGCGGCCAACGAGCCTGCCTACAGCTCCGTGCTGGATATGTACAATATTCATATACGCTATGGCGAGCGCACCATTTTGGAAAATCTGGACTGGCACGTCAAAAAGGGCGAAAAGTGGGCGCTGCTTGGACCCAACGGCGCCGGCAAGTCCACCCTGCTGAGCTTAATCTGCGGCGACAATCCACAGGCATACGCCAACAATTTTTCGCTCTTCGGAAAAAAACGCGGCACGGGCGAAAGCATTTGGGACATTAAGAAGCACATTGGCTACGCCTCGCCGGAGCTGCTCCTCTACTACCGCGACAACCTCGCCTGCATCGACGTCGTGTGCTCCGGTTTTTTTGACCACGTAGGGCTGCACCGCAAGTGTACGCAGCAGCAGCGCCAGATAGCGTGGCAGTGGATGGTGGTGTTCGGAGTATCGCACCTCAGGGAAAATTCTTTCCTGAAAATATCGTTTGGCGAGCAACATTTGGTGATGCTGGCGCGGGCGTTTGTGAAAAATCCGGAGCTGCTGATTTTGGACGAGCCGATGCACGGACTAGACCCGTCAAACAGGGAGCGCGTAACCCAAATTATCGAAACGTTTTGCGCACAAAAAAACAAATCGCTGATATACGTAACGCACTACTTTAGCGAAGTGCCAAAGTGCATCACCAAGCGCAAAAATCTGGCGTTTGAGTACCGTCTTGCTTCCTCCTCCTGATATGTTTCGGTGGAGGACTATGCGGTATTTATAATTATCTTAAAATCAAGGCTTTTGAAAAGTTAAGATAGCTATAATCAGCAAAAATCAAGCAAAAATATCTTTATTTGTTAAGAAATCCCGCAATAATTACTACTTTTGTCCGTTATACAAGTAAGTTCCATATTTTCGCGAAAGTATGAAAAAATTATTATTTATAGGTGCTGCCTTAGTGTTCAGCATAAACCACTTGCGGGCAGAAGACCTGCCAACTCAAGTAGAGCTTAGAATGAGCGCCCCAAGCCAAGCAAGGGCGGGCGAATCTTTCGTAGTGAAGCTCTCCATCACCAACCAAAATGCAAAGGGATTTGCGCGGTTTCACACAGATTTGCCCAAAGGTTTTGAGGCGGAGCCGATAGAAGCCGAAAATGCCGATGCGGAGTTTTCGTTTGTTGACCAGCGCGTTCGCTTCATTTGGGCTAACTTGCCCGAAACGCCCACAATTGATATCAGCTACCGTATCCGCGCTACCGACCCGCGCCTCAAAGGCAACCTGCAGCTGACCGGCCGCTTTACCTACATGGTAGAGCTTGAGCGCAAGGCCGCAGAGGAGGAAATAAGCGTTAGCATTGTTCCGTCGCCACAGGTCGCTGCATCGCAAGCCATTGACATAGATGCTTACCAAACCGAAGATGTGCCGCCCTTGAGCGAGGCTTTGCAGCCCCAGCCGGTAGCGGCTCCGGATCCGGCTCCTCAAAGCGGACTGGCGGAGGTTACTACCGCAGGCAGCACCAGCAGCAGCAAGGGAAATACCGAAAACATTTTTGCCGTGCGGCAAAAACCCTACATAGTCGATAATGAATACTACGTTAATATTCAGATAAGCAAAGCATCGCTTAGCGGAGGCGGGAGAGTTGACGAAACGCTGTCCGCGCCGGTTTCGAAGATAGACGCTATTGAAACTAAGGGAGCGCTGTTTCAGATTGATGACAGCCGTAGCAAAATCAGCTTTGTGTGGACAGACCTGCCGCAGGATACCGGCAGCTTTGTCATTGCCTACAAGGTAGTACCGTGGCAGGGCGCCGCACCGCTTTCCGTACAGGGAGTATTCACCTACCGCGATAGCGCGGGCGAGGCAAACGTAAAGGTCGTAGAGCGCGAGGTAGATTTCAGCGTTCACGTCCCGGTTCCGCCGCTTACTGCCGCTACGCAGCCCGTTGAAGCCCCTCCGCTGCCGCCCAAAAAGGTAAGCCAGCCCGCGCAGCGTGGCCTGCAATTTAAGGTGCAGCTGATGGCAACCCGGCAACCGGTGCAGAACTTTGAAGCCTACTTTAGGCAGTACAATATTACCGACCGCGTAGCAGAAGAAAGATACGATGCTGATGCACGGCAGTACACCTACAAGTATGTGGTGGGGCCGTTCAAAAAGTACGAGCAGGCGCAAAGCTACCGCGACAAGGTATGGCGTAAAGGGATTACCGACGCCTTTGTTACCTGCTACTACAACGGCGACCGTATTACCATACAGGAAGCCCTGATGATTTCAAATAGAAAACGCTGAAAAATTAAGTAGAAAACGCTGAAAAAAAGCGATACAAGGGAGATTGAGAATTGAGAATGGTTTGGAGAGGGAGAGTGAAGAGGAAGCTCGTTGTACTTGTTGAATTTATTTTTTGCTTGACAGCTGCAGCTGCGGTTGCAGCACCCAAGAGAGATTTGCCATCGTCGAAATCGGCGATAGGAGATTGGCTGGGGATGGACGTACGACCCTACGGCGGTTTGAGTACAGGCATTTTGTCATTTTACGGAGATGTGCGCCCCAACAGCGGGCACCACTGGCTTACCGGCTATCCGGGCATAAAGCTCGACCTTATGCTGGAATTTGGCGATTTGGGAGAGCTTGGCGCAAAAATGGGGATTATGTACGCCTACCTCAAAAATGCGCAAAAGTATGAGGGCAGCGTTACGGTACCCAACAGCGAAACGCTGCCAAGCACGCTGCCGCGCAACCTCGCTTTCTACGAAGAGGGCAACCTCAACTTTCGCTCCAACCTGTTCAACATTGCCCTGCAAGGTGAGTACAGAGTACGTATCATCCCCGGACTGCAAGGCATCTACCCCTACATTTCAACCGGCATCAACTTCCTGTTTTTTAATCCATACGCCGACAGAATCGGCGCCAACGGGGTGCTGTATGAAGCAAAGCGCCTGAATGATTATCAGGCCTCCGGTTTTACGTTAGGTTGCCCATTAGATGTTGCCTACGACAAAAAATACGAAACGAAGCTAAAATCCGCCAACTTGTACGGCCAAAAAATAGGTACGGTAACGGTAGGTTTTCCGGTCGAAGTTGGCTTTGACTTCCGGGTTTTGCCAACCGTCAACATTCGCTTTGGGACATCCTTTACCTTTACGCTTTCCGACAACATAGACGGCGTGAGCGGCAAAGCCGCGCGGAAGGCAAAAAGCGACCAAAACGCCGCCCTTAGCCTTGCCCCTGCGGGCTACTGGAGCAACCCCGCATACTTACAAACCCAACGCGCCGCCCGCCTGCAAACCAACCGATACAACGACTTCTTTGCCTACACCTACGTGGCGTGCTACATCTACCTGCCGTTTTTGTAGCAGAGCAATGATATATACTTTCGCCGCGCCGGATTGATTGCGCCGAGCTGCGCTAATGCAAATTTCAAAATTCCCCTGCAAGATTGGCGATAGCGGCAGCGTGAATTGAAAAGCGGCGTAGCCAAATGCAACCTTTTGGCTTTTGGGGTTGCAATTATTGCGCCTTTTTTGCTACCTTTGCAGCCCTCAAACCAAAGCAAAAAATCAGGGATGGATAAACGTTGGATACAAAAAGCGAGCGGCGATCCGCACGTGGTGGAGGAGCTGGCTTCGGCGCTCGCCATTGAGCGCTCGCTGGCAAACCTGCTTGTTCAGCGTGGCGTCTTTACCTACGCTGCCGCCAAGTCTTTTTTTCGCCCGCAGCTGGACGACCTGCACGACCCGTTTTTGATGAAAGACATGGAGAGCGCCGTGCTGAGGCTGGAAAAGGCGGTGGAGGACGGCGAAAAAATTCTGGTTTACGGCGACTACGATGTGGACGGCACCACCGCCGTAGCGGTCGTTTACTCCTTCCTCAGGGCGCAGGGCGTAGCGGTTTCCTACTTTATCCCCGAGCGCTACCTCGACGGCTACGGCGTTGCCATTCGAGGCATAGACCACGCGGTGAGCGTGGGCGCAACCCTCATCATTGCGCTGGACTGCGGCATAAAAGCGGTGGACAAAGTTGCCTACGCCAACGGAAAGGGCGTTGACTTCATCATTTGCGACCACCATCTTCCCGGAAGCGCCATCCCCAACGCCGTGGCAGTATTAGACCCTCAGCGCCCCGACTGCGGCTACCCCTACAAGGAGCTGTCGGGCTGCGGCGTAGGCTACAAGCTGCTGCAAGCCTACTGCCGGCGGCGCGGCATACCCGCCGATACGCTCTCGCCCCTGCTCGACCTCGTGGCGGTGAGCATAGCGTCGGATATTGTGCCCATTACGGGCGAAAATCGCGTGCTGACCCACTACGGGCTGCACCGCCTCAACACCGCCCCCCGAAAAGGCTTGCAGGCAATCATGCGGCGCTCGGGGCTGGGCGAGCATCCGGTAGGCGTGGACGACATTGTTTTTCGCATAGGCCCCCGCCTCAACGCAGCCGGACGCATGGAATCCGGCAAAACGGCGGTGGACCTGCTCACCGCCGAAACCGACGAGGTGGCGGACGAAATGGGCAACATCATCAACGACCAGAACAACGACCGCAAAAACGTTGACCGCAGCATTACGCT
>JAISLN010000050.1 GCA_031290835.1 Prevotellaceae bacterium | reverse complement strand
CGCCATTGCCGGCGGTGTGCGGGCGCAAAGGCTGCACGATGATGTGGGATACCTGCGGTACGCCACCTGCATGAGCGAAGTTACCGCCGACAACATTCGCGGGGCTATGGAGCATATCAAGCAGCAGGGCGACAAGGGCGAGGTAAAGGGGCTTATTATTGATGTGCGCGACAACGGCGGCGGGGCTTTGGAATTCGCTATCGGATTTGCCACCTATTTTTTCCCCGAAAAAAAAGTGGTGAGCTATATACAGTACAAGGAAGGTCCCGGTCACTCGGACTTTAGCAAGCTTTACCCGCAGTACGTAAAGCCGGATGGGGAGGCGGTTTTTTCGGGTAAAATTGTGGTGTTGACCAACTGCATGGTGTTTAGCGCCGCCAACGATTTTGTTGCTACAATGAAGTGTCTGCCCAACGTTACGCTCATTGGCAACACTACCGGAGGAGGAGGAGGAGCTCCTTTCTCCGGCGAGCTCTACAATGGCTGGAGGGTGAGGATTTCCCGCAACCCGCTTTTTGACGCCAACAAGCAGCACATTGAGTTTGGCATTGAGCCTGACATCCGTGTGGATATGGACAAGGACGATGAGTATGAGGGCGTTGATTCTATCATTGAGTACGCCATTAGCTACCTCAACGGGAGCGAATAGGCATTGCGGGCAAGCGCTGGCAAATGGTTGCGAGAAACAATGGCGTTTACCTTTGCTTGGCTATTCAATAATCTACAATATCTAACCAATTATTACTAAGTGCCAAGCACGAAATAGTTTATATTATTTATGATTTCAAATTGCTGACAATTAGCGATTTCGCAAAATTAAAGCGGTTAATTAATTTATGCCTTATGCTTATGCGAAAAATTACCGTTTCTTTGCTTTTTTTGGGTTCGCTGCCGCTTTGCGCTCAAGAAAAACAGCAGCACGAATACTCATTTTTGCTCATGGACGCTCCGGCACGGCTGTACACCATGCGGCAGAGCAACGAAAACTTTTTGAGCGCCTACCGGCTGGGAATGCGTACCCTGGCAAACTCCCTCCCCGACAGCATATATCTATTCAAAAAAACTCCCAAAGGGAATGTAATGGCGCTCATAGAGGCTTTATGCGAGTTTGTGCTGTATCCCCTGCCCCACGAAGAGGGGCATCGCAGCATTTTGACCGCCGAAGGGATTGGCTCCATATCTGCGCCGTTCTACAACGAGTACGGCGCTGCCTACGTAAATGGGGTGCGGGATGCGGAGCTGAAGAGCTTGCGCGATACCAAGTTGCCCACCTACATTCGCCTGCACGTTGCGGGCAACGAAGCCGACTACGCCCTTGCCCTGCGCTCCGGCTCCCTCCTTAGCTGGGATAGAGAAACAACAGGGATACTGTGGATAGAGTACCTCTTGCGAAAATTAAATGTGACGATATACTATTTTATGCGGGATGATTTCAGCCCGTCCGACGAGCCGGAGCTGGAGCGCGACATAGTAGGCCACGACGTGCTAAGCGGCATACGGCACCTCCACCGCCCAGAGATGGAGTTTAAGCGCTACACCACCTACGGCGACCTGACGGATGAGGAAAAGAAGTTTCACAACCGCGTCCGCTACCGGTCGCTCATAAACCTGATAGACCCCTTGCTGCTTACCAAAACGGGCTTTACGCTGAAAAACGGGCTGAAGTTCAACCTTGCCGGAGGTTACGGCATGTCGCCATTCGGCGATTTCATAGACGAGCACTTTTGGGTAAAGTGGGGAAAGCTGAACTCCCACTTCTACCTGCGCGAGTTTGAAAACCGCAGCACGTGGTTTCCGGCGGCAGGCGTGGAGTTTGCCAACGTTCCGCTATTTAAGATGTTTACAGCCGACGTTGCGCTGCACGGCTGGCAGCAACCCAAAAATTTGGACTTTAACACCACTCAAGGGCAGTGGGGCGGCGCCATTGACGCCATGCTGAAAAGCCGAATTTACTACTCCCACAAAACCGACTTTGGGCTTTCCCTAAACATTGGCGTAACCGCCAAAACAAAAGGCTACTTGCTTGAGGAAATGGCGCTGGGAAGCAATGTTGGTTGGCGTGTTGGCGTAAGCGTATGGTTGAATAAATAAATTGCTTAAAACTATGGAAAACAACTTTCAATCCCGCCTCTGCATCGAAATTTCGTCGGTAACCCACGCCGCAGGGCGGGAAATAGCGCAAAGGTTATTTGTTACCGACTTGTACGCCTACGTTGAGCTGGCAGGCAGGCAGGCCATTTACCTGCCCGAAAAAAATGCACAGTACCTGATAGACACCGCAAAGGGGCAGCTGCAAAAAATTGACCTTTCGGCGCAGGCGGTGCAGCTGCAAAAAGTACGGCAGCTGATAGGCGAGGTAGCTGTTGAAGAAAATGCGGGCGAAAAGCCGGGGCACAGACGCCTGCACTTGGCAAACGTTAACCGAAGCGTCGTAAGCTTTGACATGGAAGCTGAAACAGCCGAAGTTGAAGGGCTTGAGCAGACCGCGTTCGGCAAGTTCGAGGAATTTCAGGCGCCCCTGCGGCCTGTGTCGATACCGCTAAAGGCAAATGAAGTAGTGTTCTCCATGAAGAGCGCCCTCATTCTTGGCGGGCAGGCTCAGGAAAGCAGCGGCAACATATTGGAAGTAAAAAAGGTGGAAAACGCGCAGCAATTTGACGGCTATCTGAGGTTTTCCATCGTGAATGGCTAAATCGGCATGTTTGGCTCAAATCTTAACCACATTTTTAACCACAAAAGCGCAGGTGTGCAGCTCCACTCCCTTTTCCTAAAGGGAGTGGAAACCTTTTTTGCGCTTTGCCTCACCTTAGGCGCGTCGCATGCGCAGCGCCCGTGGAGCCTTTCGGAGTGCATAGCCTACGCCAAAGAGCACAACGTGAGCGTCAAGCGGCAAGAGCTCACGCTACAGGAGGCAAAAGTATCCTCGCGGCAGGCCACGTATAGCTACCTGCCCACCGTGGGCGTTGGCGGAAGCTCCAACACCTCGCACGGAAGAATACTTGACCCTACAACGTATGAGTATATCGAAAACAAGACCAGCACAAGCGTAGATGCTTCTGTTTCGCTTACGGTTGATTTGTTTGCCGGTTTTCGCCGGCTCAACAACCAAAGGCTGGCGGAGCTGAATCTTCTCGCCTCTCTTGCCGACCTGAAAAAAGCCCAAAACGACCTCACGCTCAACGTTACCGCTGCCTACCTCGAAATCCTTTTTGCCGAAGAAAATGTGAAGCTTGCCGAGAGCAAGGTAAAAACCCTAAAGCAGCAGGAGGCTAAGACGCAGCAGATGGTCAACGCCCGCACCAAAACCCACGGCGACCTGCTGCAAGTGCAGGCGCAGGTATCCGAAGCCGAAAGCGACGCCAGCGCCGCGCATGGGCAACAGCAAAAAGCCTACCTCAACCTGTGCCGCCTGCTTGAGGTGGAAGACTACCGCAGCTTTCGGGTGGCAACTCCCGACAGCGCCGACGTACTCACCGCCGATACTACGCACACCGCCGATGATATAGTAAAAGCGGCGCAGCTTCTCCCCGATATAGCCGGCGCACAGCTTAGGGTCGGCATGGCAGAAAAAAGTGTTGCCGTTGCCCAGTCAGACCTGTACCCCACGCTAAGCTTGTCCGGCGGCTACGGCACCACCTACTCGGACGCGAGAGAAAAAATGGCGCTGGATGAGCAGGATTTACCCATACTGAACGACCAAAACGAGCCAACCTACCGTAAATACCTGTTTGCCGACCAAGTTAAGGACAACGCTAATGCCTATATTTCGTTGAGCCTCAACATCCCCATATTTAACGCATGGAGGACAAGAAGCAACATCAAGCTTAGCAAGGTAGCGCTACGGCGCGCAGAGTACGATTTATTGCTGGCGCAAAAGCAGCTTTCGCAAGAAGTAGAGCAGCTACTCATCGAAACAAGCGTTGCCCTCCGGCGCTACCATTCGTCCGTAACAGCGGTAAAGGCAAGCGAAGAAGCGTTCCGCTACATCGAAAGCAAGCTTAACGTAAATATGGCTACCGCTGTTGACTATAACGTAGCGCTGGACAATCTCATAAAAGCGCAGTCCACGCTTATGCAAACCAAGTACGAGTACATTTTCAAGACAAAGGTCATTGATTTTTATTCGGGTAAGGAAATTGCTACCGGCTGCTTTGCCGAGCGGTGAGCTATTCGCAAGCAAGCTATACACCTTTTGCTACAAAAACCCCGCGTTGCCGACGGTGCGCCCTACCGTAAAGCGACTTGACGAGGGCGAGGCAAAAAAATGCGGGGGGATGCAAATTTTTTCTTTCCGTCCTTTTTTTCGGATGGAAAGGATTTATCTTTCCACCCGAATAGGCGCACCTGCAAGTACGCGCGTGGCAGGCATCGCAAATTCAAAACTATTTACTAACTTTAAAACTTTATTTGAGATGAAAACTTTAGATTTAAATGCCTACGGCGTTTATGAGATGAACGCCGAGGAAATGATGGATGTTGATGGCGGCAGCTTGGCGCTTGCCATTGCGTTAACCTTAGGTATCCTCCTGCTTACTGCCTATGCAGCGTATTGAGCGAGCATACCTATTTTTTCTGATAGCCGACTTCCACGTCGGCTTCTTTTTTCTTTTTTCGTATGAACGTACTTACAAGCACATTCCATATCCGTCGGCTGATGCTTAGGCGGGCGTTTCGGGAGATACCTCTTCCCTACTACCTTTTTTTTGGCGCGGGGCTTTGGGTGTTTCTCTACAACGCCGCTCACGCCGCCATTCCGTTCACGCCCCGATATGCGGCAGCGGCGGCGTGCGCCTACGTTGCGCTTTACGTCGGCTTTTTCAGAAATCAAAAGCGGGCGCTGTTTTTGCGTCAGCTGGGGAGCGCAGGTGCGCTATTTTCGGCAATGGACATGCTTGCTTGCGCCCTTCCGTTTTTACTTGTCGGAATTTTTTTCTTCCTGCTAACCCTCGCGGTCGGGGCGCTTTGCCTGATGGGCGAGCGCCTGATGGCGAAGTGCGGCGCAAGGTCGGCGCTACCGTGGGTGATGCCGTCCGTGTTTCTCAAGCCGTCCTACCTTTGGCACTCCCAAAGCCGACCTTACCTCACCCTGTACTGGATATTTCTCGGCGTCGTTCTGTTTTTTGCCTGCAAGCACGCCAACTTCAACTTGGCGATAGTGGCTTTTTGCTCGGTAAGCGCCATTGCCATTACGTCGGTCATGCTGCAACAGGAGAGCATTTCTTTTATCCGGCAGTACTGCAACATCCGGCATTTTACGGCGTCCATGCTGCTGGAGGCTTGCGCCAACACTACGCTGTTCTTGCTTGCTCCCGCCGCATGTTTGCTTGCCGCCTTTCCGCTTTTGTGGAAAGCTACGGCGCTTGCCACGCTTGCTATCTACTATCTATCCGCCAACTTGCAGCTGATAAGGGTGCTGTTTTGGGGCGTAAGCCCTTTTATTACGCTGCTGTTTGTGGGGATTTTTTTATACGTTCAGGGAATTTTGATATACTCGGCCTACGGTATTCCCGTTGCGCTGCTGTTTCAGTATTTGCTGTACAAAAAGTATTACTCATCAGCCAAAAGATTATTGTGCCATGCGAACGTTGAGCGTTGACAACTTATCCAAATCCTACGGAAAAACCTGCGTTTTGAGGAATGTTTCCGCCACGTACAGCGCCGGATTAATTCACGGGCTTGTGGGGGACAACGGCGCGGGAAAAACTACGCTGCTCAGCTGCATTGCCGGCTACGAAAGCTTTGAGGGCAGCGTTGAGCAAACCGGCGTCAAATCTACCGGCTTTCTTCATGCAGAGCCCTACATGTTTCCTCGCATAACGGGTCGTGAGTTCGTCAGCTTTTGCCTGCACGCAAAAAAGGTCGAGGTTTCCCTTTCGGAAATCAACGAGCTGAACAGGCTGTTTGAGCTGCCGCTGGAAAGATATGCTGCGCACTACTCCACCGGTATGCTCAAAAAGCTCCACATCATGAGCCTGATTTTGCAAAAAAACGACCTGCTGCTGCTGGATGAGCCGTTCAACGGCCTGGATATTTCCTCCTCATCCTGCATTACCGAAATTTTAAAAAGGCTTCGGCAAAGCGGCGTTATCATCATGGTATCATCTCATGCCCTGCACCATTTAGCCGATTTTTGCGACACCATATCGTTTGTGCACAGCGGCGCTGTGGAGTTCCTGCCAAGCCGGGAGGGCTTTGCCGCGCTGATTAAGAAGATAGAGCTACAGGCGCAACGCAAAATTGAGGGCTACTTTCATGAGCGCAACGCATAAACGCCTCTGCAAAGCGGACCGGCGCTACTCCGGGTGCGGCGCGGCGTCCTTGCTTTTCAGCGCAACGTGCACCAAGTCTATTTTGGAGGCGGTGGTTTTGAGGATGCGGACTTTGAAGTTGTCCAGCTCCAGCACTTCGCCAACGTTGGGGATGCTCTCGCTGCTGAAGATGATGAAGCCCGCAAGCGTTTCGTACTCGTCCGATTCCTTGATGTGGAGGTGGTATTTTTCGTTGAGGTAGGCCACCTCCAGCCGTCCGGCAAAAACAAATTCGTTGTCCGAAAGCTTTTTTTCGAGCAGGCTCTCCGAGTCGTGCTCGTCCTCTATTTCCCCAAAAATTTCCTCCATCACGTCCTCTAGGGTTACCATGCCGGCGGTGCCGCCAAACTCGTCAACCACCACGGCAATAGACCTGTGGGTTTTTATGAGCGTAGCGAGCAACTTTTGCGCCGACATGCTCTCCGGCACAAACTCCGGCGTGATGAGCATATCGCGAATGTTGGCGTAGGATTTGAACAGGTCGGTGGACTTTACGTAGCCGATAATGCTGTCGATGGAGTCGCGGTACACCAGGATGCGCGAAAATCCCGTTTGCACAAACAGGGCGCGGAGCGTGTCCACGCTTTCCTCCAGCGCTATGGCCTCTATTTCGGTGCGGGGCACCATGCAGTCGCGCACTTTGACGTCGGCAAATTCCAGCGCGTTGCGAAAAATTTGTATGTCGTGCTCCCGCTCCGGCTCTTCTGCCGCCTCGGTTGACCCGCCGGTGAGGTTTTGCAGCTCGTTTTTTTCAAACATCGGCACGGTTGCTTGCTCGGCAGCTTTTTCCCTGAAAATGTAGCGCCGCACAGCCACCGAAAGCCACGTGGCGAGCTTGGCAACAGGGTAGCAGAGCAGGTACACCAGGAAAGCGGGAATGCTGAAGGCGCGCAGAAAAAAGTTGGGGCGCAGGCGGCAAATGGTTTTCGGCAAAAAATCGCCCGCCACCAAGATAACGAAAGAGGAGATGAGCACGCTCACGGTGAGCTGCGCGCGCTGCGAAAAACCGCTTGTAACGCCGTGCGCGTACAGCGCGTCGGCCATTGCAATGGCGTAGATGACTAAGGCCACCGTGTTGGCCACCACAATGGAGGTGGTGAACTGCCCCTGGTGGCGCATGAAGATGTTCACCAGGTGGGAGTAAATCTTGCCCTGCTGCTTGTCAATTTCTACCTTCAGCTTGCTGGACGAAAGAAATGCTATCTCTACGCCCCCCAGAAAAGCCGAGAACAGAAGTGTGGAAAATATCAGCCATCCTGTGCTCATGGTCAACCTTACTTTTTGTCGTCAACGTAAATAACGCTGTCAAATACTTCCTTTATTTCGTAGTCCGTAAACGATTCGTCGGAAACCAGCCCTTTGCCGAAAATGATTGTCCCCTTTTGGGTGTCTATTATTTTCACCAGCGCATCCGTATATATTTTTTTTGTTTTCTGGTCCCAAAAAAGCTTTTCCGTTCTCAGCTCATCGCCCTGCATGTTTTTGACCACCACGTTTCCGGTGGCTTCCCACAGGTCTTTTGCCTCGTAGTTTACGGCGTGATTGGCCGTGATGCTCGACTCCAAAATTGTAGAATCGTTGTAGCGGTAAATTTCTATGCCTTTGGGAAATTCGGTATATTTTTCTTCGGCAAAGTAGAATTGTAGTAGCTCGGGGGTTACGAAGCGCACTCTTAGCCCTCCCAGCTCGGTCATTCTCCCATCCAGGTTTTCTATGCGCAGCGATGGGATGTTCTGAATATCGTTTATTTCTCGTATTTTTTCTATGCTACTTTTGCACGAAGGGAGGGCGGCAAGCAGCACGGCGGCGAGCTTGAGCGGGTATGTGGCTGTGGGTTTCACTCGTACTTGTACTTTACAAACCACGCTTCAAACAGCGTTATCCCCACCGAAACGGTCAGGTAGGTTTCCTGCACCATGCCTTGCTTGGTAGCGCCGCGCTGCCCCACCTCAACGCCGGCGTTGAGGTATCCTGCCCCCCGCATGGGGAAGCTGAAGCCTGCGTTGAGCGCAACATCCCGCACCGTATTTCCGTTGTACAGGGGCGGCGTTTGCGAGTAGCGCAGCCCGCCGCGGTACGTCATGCGCTTCCAGAAGTAGCGCACGTCGTAGCGGTTGGGGATGTAGTATCCGCCCAGCCGCAGGTTGTAGGAGCGTCCCATCTCGTCGGTGCTGTTGATTACCTTGGTTTTTGACCAGTCCTGATAGCTGAAATCGGCTCCCAGCATCCACTTTTCGTTGGCGGTAACGCTTGCGCCGAAGTTGAGCTGCATGGGCATTAGCGTCCGCGAGCTGCCCGATGCGCTGTACGCCGTATCGTATCCGCGGCTGAAGCTGATTTGCGACAATATGCTTTGCGTTCCGCTCAGGTTCACCTGCGGCTGCAACGAAGCGCCAAGCACCATGCGGTGGCTGCTGCCCAGCGGATGGGTGTACTGTGCGCCTAACGTCGGGACAAAGTCCGAAATTTTTTGCACCTCAGACGAGTAAATGTTGGAGTAGTAGGCGTTGGTGTTGAACTTCACGTTGTAGTAGTGGCTAATGCTGCCAAAGAGGTAGCGCACGCCTGCTCCTATCGCCAGCCGCTTGGTGGCGTTGAATCCAAGGTTCAGAAATAGCTGGTTAATGCCGTCCTCGCCCCGGTAGAGGTATCGCACATCGCCCATGCTTGCTACCATGTAGTCGCGCCTCTCTCGCCGCTCCACCTCGTAGCCCACGCTGCTAAAGGGCGCCATGCCAACGCTAACGCCAAACCGTCCTACGGGAAAGGCCGCTGCTATGTGGCGAAAGTTGGCGGTGTTGTAGCTGGTGCTTCGGGTAGCCGTGTTGGCGTAGAAATTCCTCATTTCGCCGCCAAAGTCCAGCACAAAGGTAAGCGAATCGCGGGCAGACGCTCCCGCGGGGTTTACGTAATCTATTTGCTTGGACTCGCGCACGCCGGTGGTAATGCCGCCCATGTTGCCGGTAGCGGTAAGCCCCGGCTGGGCAAGGTCGCCCAGGCCATACATGGAGTAGGGTGAGTAGGTATTAATGCTGCTGTTGTCCTGAGCATATACGGAGCCGATAATCCAAAATCCTGCCCCAAAAAAAGTCCATTTAGTTAGCTTCAGCATAGTGCTCAAGTATCCTGTTTAATCCGATTAACACTAAATCATAATCTACAAATATCGTTCTTTTTACTCTTTTTGCCAAAAAATCGGCGCCGCCGCCGGTCAAAACTACCTGCAAATTTGAATACTTTAAAGCAAATTGGTCTATATTAGCTTCCACCTCGTATATTACTCCGTTGAGCACTCCCGCCGTGATGGCCTCGCGGGTGTTGCTGCCCGGCGAGGAGTAGCTTTCGGCTATTTCGCACAGGGGCAGGCGCGCGGTGAATTCGTGCAGCGCCTTGAAGCGGAGGGCAACGCCCGGCGAAATGTTGCCGCCAAGGTATTCGCCGCGGGCGCTCACCAGCTCGTAGGTGATGGCCGTTCCGGCGTCCACCGCCAGCACGTTGCAGCCGGGAAACCGAACGCTTGCCCCCACAGCCGCCGCCAGACGGTCGTTGCCCAGCGTTTGGGGCGAGGCGTACAGGTTGCGGATGGGCAAGGGTGTTGTGGGCGTAAGCGTCACGGCGTTGGGCAGCAGGCGGCGCACCAGCGCAGCCACCGCGTCGCTGTCGCTCCGCACCGACGAAATGATGGCGCGGGGCAGCGCACCGTGCTTGGCCAGAAACGCCTGCCCTTCGCCAAATGAGGCGCTGCCGTCAACCAGCTTGTTTGCAACGGCGCCGTCGTTCACCACAGCCAGCTTTACCGCCGTATTGCCAATATCTATAACCAGATTTGCCACGCTTGCTTTGCGTATTTGTAGAGGCGCAAAATTACATGAAAATCATACGACTTCCAAGCGACGGAGTAGAAAAAAAATTTTTACAGCAAAAAATTCCACCGATTTACCGCGCATTTGCGCACAGATGGCACAGATTTGGACGAATTTTTCACAGCTATTTTTACCGTAAAATCCTTGGGAGTAAAGTAAGCTCGTGAGCCGCAAGCCGCATACTTCACTTCCGTAATCGCGCACTACTTTAGGGTTTGCAAGAAATGCCGGCGGCGCTATGGACAGGAAAAAAACGGTTGATGCTGCAATAAGTTCCACCGGCATCATAACAATGCATGACGCTACCCTATTTTTTTTGCAAAAGCCTTTCAACAACAGACGCACCGGTTGCAGCTACGATAGCTGCAAAAGCCGCAATAAGGCCTACGGCAGTAACGCCTGCCGGGTCGTCTCCGTTTGCAAATAACCTTATGTACAGTATTCCAAGTATAATTGAGCCGCTGATTGCGATTGCGCAATATTTTATATTCCTCACTGCTTTCGCTGCTGATGGAGAAAATATTTTTTTGCTATCAACGTAGCCTAAAAGCTTGAATGCTTGACAGAGCGCTGCAAAAAACGGGATGGAGGCTACATAGCAATAGATAATGAACGGGTCGGTATAAATGCTGACTATATCCAGGTTAACAGCTCTTCCTTCCGCTTGAGGAAACCAAACCATCCATAAAAGGGCTACCATTGCAGTAAGTAAAATAACAGCCCTCAGGAATAATGTAGCAATACGATTCATAATATTTTCTCCTATTTTTAAAATCGGACATTAAATTATTGGCGCAAAGGTAGCATAAATTTTCTTGTAACTCCTAATAGCCCGTAGGTCTTCAATTTCGGCGCTCTTTATTAATCCTCTACGGGTAGGGTGTTCGGAAGGTACGAAATTTTTCTTCCGAAAATTGAGCTGAAAAAGGAGGCGGCGAAAACCTCATTTTTACCCCATTTAAACAACATAACAACCTCAGTAGTAAAAGTATATGCTGCAAAAAATAACCTCATTACCTCATTGTTTGCCCGTAACATCGCTCAATAAAATTAATGAGGTTGGGTTGCAGGTGGCGTATTCCATAGCTACTGAGGTGGTTTTGTTTGATAAATTAGGTGAAAATGAGGTTGTTGAGGCAATTGATTTCGGCACAAATCAGCAGAAAAAATTACGCAGGTCTGAACACCCTACCCTACGGGTAGCCGGAAACAAGAAGGGATGCCGTTTTTCTATTGATGTTAAAGCGCTACGGGCTATTGGAGCGAAGCCAATCCGGAAAAATATAGCATCATACAATGTATGACGCTATCGTGATAGGGATTTTTATGGGAAAGAAAGATAGCATGTTGTTTATTATTTGGCAACTTCCGAATCTTCATGGCGATTTGCCCTGAAAAATTTCTCAAATTATTTTGCACTTCTACCGAAAAGAGCTATCTTTGCAGCCCCTTACCCGCAGGGGGCGCACATAGAGCGTCGGCGGCTAACGAGGGGGCACTTAGTTTGCTTCCCTGCCATGTTTTGCCGGTTGTGCGGCGTGAGCAGGAGAGGTTTAGTTTTAACTTTAG
>JAISLN010000049.1 GCA_031290835.1 Prevotellaceae bacterium | reverse complement strand
GCGCATGGTGAACAATGAATAACGAACAGCGAAAGGAGGTCGTCCAACCTCGTTTCTTTTACGGGTACAAAGGTCTTCACAAAAAAGGATTGCCGCAATCCTCATTAGTTGGTATTTTTTCAGCCGACGGCAAGCGGGGCAGGCTGCACAGGAATTTGCTCTGTACGTGCGCAAAGAAAGTGCAGAAAACCGCTATCTTTTCGGAGAAGACCGATAGCTAAGAGTAATGAATGGCGAATAACGGGTAATGTTTGGGCGGGGTTTGCCCGCCGGAGCTGTTCAAGGTCAACGCTACAATTTGTGCGTTTACGCCCGGCTTCCTTGCACTGTAGCGGTAATCCGGCTGAAAACTTTTCCTACAATGGCTACAGCGCTGGCGCTGCGCGCCGTTTTCGCTGTAACCGTTCTTGGCTAAATCAACCGAATCACAGCGGGGACAATGAAGAGTTTGCTGATGTTCCATCGCTCTTTTTTATGCAAGGATACAATTCTCAACGGATTTCAGCCATGAGCCAATTTTGAAATTCCCCCCAATTTTGTGTACATTTGTAGGCATAATCCCCCCAATAAAAAAAACCATGGCCACAACAGATAGCACCACCAAATCGCGCGTACTCATTTCCTTTGGCTACGCCCTGAAGCGCCTTCTGCGCAACAAAGCCAGCTACGACGTGCCGGAGGGCTTCCTAAGCGAGCTGCTCATGCGCGACGTTAAAGTTTACTCCATCAACATTATTTACTTCGACTTGGGGCAAGGCGAGGACTACGTTTACCGCGACAAGACGTGCTTTGTAGGCCTTCACCGGCAGGGTGAGCTTCAGCTCTCTGCGGCTCTGCGGCACACCTTTGGCAGCGAGGAGGCGGGAGATATTTACCCGGAGCACTACATTTTGAAAACAAACACCTTCAACGACGTTGCCACGAACACGCTCAACGAGTGGATTTACTTTTTGAAGCACAACGCCATAGAGGACAATCTTAAGGACAAGGGGTTGGATAAGGCGCGGGAGGCGCCGGTGCGCGACAAGCTCACGGAGGAAGAACGGCGGGAGTACGACTACCTGATGCGCGTTCGCAGCGAAAACCGGAGCGCCTACGCCTCTGCCATAGATGAGGGCATTATAGAGGGCGAGCTGAGGGCGCGTAAAGAGCTTGAGCCGCAAATTGCCGAAAAAGAACGGGCGCTTGCCCGTGCTCTTGCCGAAAAGAAAGCTTTAGCTGCCGAGATGGCGGCATTGAAATCCAAATCCAAAAATTAATTTACGCAGGCTTAAGTGCTAAGTACATCGTAAAATTTACATGAAAAAAATATACCTATTTTTGATGGCGGCTGCCGGTGCGGCGACGGCGGCTGCCGAAGTAAAGTTGCCCTACATTTTCGGCAGCAATATGGTGCTGCAACAGCACAGCGAAGTTGCCCTGTGGGGCGAAGCCCGCGCGGGGGCAACCCTTGTGCTGGAAACGTCGTGGAACGGCCGGCGCTACGCCGTGGAGGTGGGCAGCGACGGGCGATGGCGCCAAAAGGTGTCCACCGCCGGCGCGGGCGGCCCGTATGAGGTTACGCTGAACGACGGCGCACCGCTCACGCTCGCCAACGTCATGCTGGGCGAGGTGTGGCTCTGTTCCGGCCAGTCGAACATGGAGATGCCCGTAAAGGGCTACCGTAACCAGCCTACCACCGACGCTAACCGCTACATTCTGCACTCGCGCAACAAAAACATCCGCTGCATCACCGCTCCGCGCGCCTCTACCGTAGCGCCGCAGGGCAATTTTTCGCGGGAAGCCCTGTGGCAGGAGGCAAGCCCGGCCAGCACCGGCAGCTTTAGCGCCACCGCCTACCACTTTGGCAAGCTGCTCAACGACCTGCTGGACGTTCCGGTGGGGCTTGTTTGCGTGAGCTACGGCGGCGCCACCGTTGAGGCGTGGATGAGCAAGGAGGCGCTGGCGGATTTTCCCGACGTAAAAATCCCGAAAAGCGCCGACGATATTAAGCCCGTAAACCGCACGCCTACTACCCTCTACAACGCCATGCTCAACCCCGTTGTGGGCTACGGCATAAGGGGCTGCATCTGGTATCAGGGCGAATCGAACTACGAGGCGCCGGATAGGTACGCGCTGCTGCTGCCGGCTATGGTACGAAGCTGGCGCAGGGCGTGGGGCGCGGACGAATTCCCGTTTTACTACGCGCAAATTGCCCCGTTTGACTACGCCTCGCTGCCGCCGTACCGCAAGGGCGGAAAGTACAACTCCGCCTTTTTGCGCGATGCGCAGCGCAAGTGCGAGAGCGCCATTCCCAATGCGGCCATGGCGGTGCTCATAGACCGCGGCGAGGAGCGCTGCATTCACCCCGCCGACAAGCACGTTGCCGGCGAGCGGCTTGCCCTGCAGGCGCTCGCAAGGACGTACGGGCTCGCCGGTTTTGCCTTTGCAAGCCCCAGCTACAAAGAAATGAAGGTGAGCGGCGATACCGTAACCGTATATTTCGACAACGCGCCCATGGGGCTGACCAGCTACGGGCGAGAGCTTGCGCTTTTTGAAGTGGCCGGCGCCAACAGGACGTTTTACCCCGCCAAGGCGACAATCAACTCCGGCAAATATGCGTCGGTTATGCTCGCCTGCCCGCAGGTAAAGGAGCCGGTTGCGGTGCGCTACGCCTTCGGGGATTTTGTGGTGGGCGATTTGTTCGGCACGGAGGGGCTGCCCGTTTCGTCGTTCAGAACAGACAGCTGGGACGAGTAGGCGAATGTGCCGGGGGAGCGGAGATGGCGCCGCAGGTAAGAAGCCTCATACGGCTTGAGCCGCAAACTCCAGCAGCTGCGGGAAGAATTGCAGAAAGTTTTGCTCCAGCTCTTTTTCGTGGCTGTGGAGGATTTGTAGGGCTTCGTCGCTCATTTGCGGAAGCGAGGTGTAGGCGCCCATAATTTGCAGCGCCCGCCGAACGCCCGCCGGATGCGCGTAACGCCCAAGGCGGTTGGTGAGGATAAAGTGCCACGCAAAGCTTCTGACCGGCAAGGGTAGCCAGCGGTAGCTGCGCAGCATGGCGACGTAAAACGACGCCGCAAAGCGCGTAAGGCTAACGCCGCAAAAGCGCTCCCAATTTTTTGCCAGAAAGTAGTCGTAAAAAACGTCCAGAAAAATTCCGGCGTAGCGCCCAAAGTACGGCCGGAGCAAAGCGCGTGACTCCCGCACCAGCGGGTGCGCGTCGGTAAATGCGTCGATGCGGCGGTGCAGCACAATCCCCTGCCGGATTTCCTCCGGGTAGCCGGTCAGCCTGCTGCCCTTTACGAAATCGGCAATAAACCCACCCGTGCGCCGCTGTGCGCTGCCACCCGAAAGTAGTATGTGGGCAAGGTAGTTCACCGTTCGCTCAGGATTTTTCGCTCTTTTTTTGTCAGGCTGCCCACTCCCTTTGCCGCTATCTTGTCGAGGATGCGGTCAACCTCCTGCTGCCGCTGCTGCCGCTGCCGGTTGTAGGCTATCTCAAAGTCGTCAACCGCAGCGCGGGGCTGAGGACGAGGCTTGCGGCAAAAAATATTTCTCAAAAACGGGAGCATTATAAATTTACAGAATTTATAAATTTACAGAATATCATAGCTACTGCCATGGCTTTACAATTTTAGTCGCTGCAAATGTAGCTAAAAATTCCGATTTTTTCCTGTTGTTTTTTGGTAGTGTCATACATTGCATGATGTTGCGTCGAGTGCTGCTACGATTGGCTTTGCCGAGCTTTGCTTCGGTTGCCCGTAGGACTTTAATTTCGTCGCTTTTTATTAATTTCCTGCGGGAAATTGAGAAAGGGAGAACTGCCGATTTCTATTGATATTATTGTCCTCCGGGCAATCGCAGCCAATCCGGAAAAATATACCGCCATACAACAAGGAGGAACGCCGTTTTGCTATTGATATTATTTCCCTACGGGAAATCGCAACGAGGCGGCTCTCGGCGAAGCCAATACGGAACAAAGCGGAGCTTCAGCAAAATCAATACGCAGAATGGCGCCGAGTGAAGTATAATTTTTACGCAGAGAAAAAGGGGGGAATTTTTGCAGCGGGGTGTTATCTGTAAATTCTTCAATGCCAACCAATAGGCTCTATCCTAATGGACGTTTTGGGGTTATTCTTTAGGAGCTGCGCAGCCCGGCTGTTCAAAAAATGTTGATAGCTATCCGCAAAAAATGGCGTACAATCCAAAATAAGGTGCTACCTTTGCCGTTGCACTTTTGCTAAAAAAACGCCTTTCATTTTCATCTATGGGTAATAGCTTACAGCCCTTTTTCTCTACCTCCGAAGTGCCGCCTTGCGCCGTGAGCGGGGTTGGTTTTGTAGGGGCGCCGTTTGGGCGCCCTCT
>JAISLN010000048.1 GCA_031290835.1 Prevotellaceae bacterium | reverse complement strand
AAATTTATTCCCTTTACAGCGCAGAGGCGAAAAAAAACTTGCCGCGCTGCCGTAGCTGTCGCGCTGCTTTCAAAAAATTCGTGTATCTTTGCAGCGCTAACCATACAAAAAGTTTATGTGCCAACCACGCAGCGTAAAAAAAGTTGTCCTCCTCGGGTCGGGGGCGCTCAAAATCGGCGAAGCGGGCGAGTTTGACTACTCCGGCTCGCAGGCGCTCAAAGCCTTTAAGGAGGAGGGTATCGAAACCATCCTGATTAACCCCAACATTGCCACCATTCAAACCTCGGAAAACATTGCCGACAAGGTGTACTTTTTGCCGGTAACGCCCGAATACGTTGAGGACGTCATCGCAAGGGAGCGTCCGCAGGGCATCCTGCTTGCCTTTGGCGGGCAAACGGCGCTCAACTGCGGCGTGCAGCTTTTTCGGAGCGGTGCGCTCGAAAAGTACGGCGTGGCGGTGCTGGGAACGCCCGTGCAGGCGATTATCGACACCGAAGACCGCGAAAAATTTGTGAAAAGGTTGGACGAAATCGACGTCAAAACCATCAAGAGCGAGGCGGTTACCACCGTGCATGCCGCCAAGCGGGTAGCCGAAGAGCTCGGGTACCCCGTCATCATCCGCGCCGCCTACACGCTGGGCGGGCTGGGGTCGGGATTTTGCGACTGCGAGGAGGAGCTGGAGGCGCTGGCGCAAAAAGCGTTTACCTACTCGCCGCAAATCCTTGTCGAAAAGTCGCTCAAGGGCTGGAAAGAGGTGGAGTACGAGGTGGTGCGCGACCGCTACGACAACTGCATCACCGTGTGCAACATGGAAAACTTTGACCCGCTGGGCATCCACACCGGCGAAAGCATCGTGGTGGCGCCCTCGCAAACGCTCACCAACTCCGAGTACCACAAGCTGCGCCGGCTGGCCATCAAAATTATCCGGCACATCGGCATTGTGGGCGAATGCAACGTGCAGTACGCCCTCGACCCCAACTCGGAGGACTACCGCGTGATTGAGGTGAACGCCCGGTTGTCGCGCTCGTCGGCGCTGGCGTCGAAGGCTACGGGATACCCGCTGGCGTTTGTGGCGGCAAAGCTGGGGCTGGGATACGGGCTGCACGAGCTCAAAAATTCGGTTACCAAAACTACCACCGCCTGCTTTGAGCCGGCGCTCGACTACATCGTGTGCAAAATTCCCCGCTGGGACTTGGGCAAGTTCAAGGGAGTGTCGCGCGAGCTGGGCTCGAGCATGAAGTCGGTGGGCGAGGTGATGGCCATAGGGCGCAGCTTTGAGGAAGCTGTGCAGAAGGGGCTGCGCATGATTGGGCAGGGCATGCACGGGTTTGTTGCCAACAAGGAGCTCGCGGTGGACAACATCGACGAGGCGCTGAGCCACCCCACCGACCGCCGCATCTTTGTGATTGCGCACGCGCTCCACAAGGGCTACAGCGTAGAAAAAATTCACGCGCTGACGAAAATTGACCGGTGGTTTCTCGAAAAGCTGCGCAGCATCGTATCCCTCGAAAAACAGCTGGAGGCGTACTCCGACATGGAAAGCCTCCCCGACGCGCTGCTGCTGGAGGCAAAGCAAAAAGGCTTCTCGGACTTTCAGCTGGCGCGTACCGTGCTCAAGGCGCAGGGCAACGCCGTAGAAAATGCGCTGGCAGCCGTGCGGCAGGCGCGCAAGGTGCGCGGCATTACGCCCGTGGTGAAGCAAATAGACACGCTGGCGGCGGAGTATCCCGCCAAAACAAACTACCTCTACGTAACCTACAACGGCACGGCGCACGACGTAGCTTTCCCCTGCGACGGTCGCGACGTTGTGGTGCTCGGCTCGGGCGCCTACCGCATCGGCAGCTCGGTGGAGTTTGACTGGTGCAGCGTAAACGCAAGCCACACCATCCGCAGGCAGGGCTACCGCTCCATCATGATAAACTTCAACCCCGAAACCGTCTCCACCGACTACGACGAGTGCGACCGCCTCTACTTTGACGAGCTGACCCTCGAGCGGGTGCTCGACATCACCGACCTTGAGCAGCCCGCCGGCGTGGTAGTTTCCGTAGGCGGACAAATACCCAACAACCTCGCCATGCGCCTCCACAGCTACCGCGTGCCCATTCTGGGAACGTCTGCCGAGGACATCGACCGCGCGGAAGACCGCCACAAGTTCTCCTCCATGCTCGACGCGCTCGGCGTTGACCAACCCCGCTGGCGGGAGCTCAGCTCCGTGGACGCCATCTACCGGTTTGCGGAGGAAGTCGGCTTCCCCGTGCTCATCCGCCCCTCCTACGTGCTCTCGGGCGCCGCCATGAACGTGGTGTCCAACAAAGACGAGCTGGAGTACTTCCTCACGCTCGCCACCAACGTTTCTAAGCAGCACCCGGTGGTGGTGAGCGAATTCATAGAAAATGCCAAGGAGATAGAAATCGACGCCGTGGCGCAGCGCGGCGAGGTGGTTGCCTACGCCATCTCGGAGCACGTAGAGTTTGCGGGGGTGCACTCCGGCGACGCTACGCTGGTGTTTCCGGCGCAAAAAATGTACGTGGAAACCATGCGGCGCATCAAGCGCATATCGCGCGAAGTGGCGCACGGGCTCAACATTTCGGGGCCGTTCAACATGCAGCTGCTGGCAAAGGACAACGACATTAAGGTCATTGAGTGCAACCTGCGGGCGTCGCGCAGCTTCCCGTTCGTATCCAAGGTGCTCAAGGTAAACCTCATTGAGCTTGCCACCCGCGTAATGCTGGGCGAGCAGGTGGAGTCGCCGCACAAGTCGGCGTTTGAGCTGGACTACGTGGGCGTAAAGGCGCCGCAGTTCTCCTTTTCGCGCCTCCAAAAGGCCGACCCCGTGCTGGGCGTGGAGATGGCCTCAACGGGCGAGGTGGGCTGTCTGGGCGACGACTTTGCGGAGGCAATCCTCAAGGCAATGCTGTCGGTGGGATACAGCATCCCCCAAAAAAGCATCCTGCTCTCCACGGGCGACAGCCGCTCCAAGGTGGACATGCTCTCGGCGGCGGCGGCGCTGCAGGAAAAGGGCTACGCCATCTTCGCCACACGCGGCACGGCGGACTTCCTATCGGCAAACGGCATAACCGCCACCGTGCTCCACTGGCCCGACCAACCCGACCAACCCAACACGCTAACCTACATCAAGGAAAAAAAGGTAGATCTGGTGGTGAACATCCCCAAAAACCTCTCGAAGGACGAGCTCAACAACGACTACCTCATCCGCCGCAGCGCAGTGGACTTCAACATCCCTCTCCTCACCAACGCCCGCCTCGCGAGCGCCTTCATCCACGCCTTTTGCAAACTGACAAAAAAGGACATCAAAATAAAAAGCTGGAATGAATATTAGCGTGAATAACGAATAGCGAATGTCGCGTCCTTAGCTCTCAACCCTCGTTGCCCTGTGGGTTGGCTGCGGGCGGCCGGGTTGGAGGAAGCGCCATGCGGCAACCTCAACGGCGAACTTGTCGCGGGTCAAGGTCTCAAGCGTATGCCGGACAATGGCGTCTATCTCATCGGGCGACGCCTCTACCCTTGCGTTCACTATCAGCTTGGCGCCTTTGCCGAGGCCTGCGCCGCCGCGCACGGCAAGCGTTGCGGCGTTGCCGGTAAGGTTTCCGGCGGCTATTCGACCGCCGCTATCGACCGCAACTTTCACGTGCCCCACGGAGTAGCCTTTGCCGTCGAGCTGCTTGGCAAGCGCCGCCAAAAAATCACGCACAAAAGCATCCCAATCGACCGGCGCTTCGCTGTGCAGGCGCACCGTGCCGTTGAGCCACCCCAGCACCGCCTCGCCATGCGCGTAAACGTCGTAGTCCACCTCCGCGAGGCGCAAGCCGGCGCTGCCGCAGGTAAGCACGTAGCTGAGCCACTCGTCAACGCCGCTGCCGGTCAGCGAGCTTGCCGCAAGGATTGTTGCCTCCGGGTAGGCGCTACCGGTGCGCTGCCTGAGCGCCGCCAGCGCTTCGGGCGAAAGCAAATCCACTTTGGTGATGAGAATAACATCGCTCTCCTCCAGCTGCTTGCGGTAAATGTACGCGGCGTCGGGGTGCAGCCCGGCCGTGCCGCCGTTGAGGATGGAGGCCAGCCGGAGGGGGTCGGCAAGGACGGAGAGCGGCGCCAGCCGCAGCTCGCGCCTCCAAAGCCGCTTGAGAGGCTGCACAATGGTTGCCGACAGGTCGGTGCAGCTGCCCACCGGCTCGGCAATAATGACGTCGGCATCCGCCTCCCGGCGCACCTTTTGGATGGCGTCGGTAAAGCCGCTGAAGTTGCAGCAAAAGCAGCTGCCGCTCACCTCGGCCACCTTGAGCCCGCCGCGCGAAAGCAGCGCGCTATCCACCAGCTCCGGCGCCTGATCGTTGGTAATGAGTCCGACGCGAAGCCCCTTTGCGGCTATTCGCTG
>JAISLN010000047.1 GCA_031290835.1 Prevotellaceae bacterium | reverse complement strand
ACGTATTAAGGATTTTTGTACCTTTGCGGCGTTATGGACTACATTCTGGATACCGAAATAAAATTTTTGCCCGGAGTTGGCCCCAAGCGCGCCGAGCTGCTGCAAAAGGAGCTCAACATCCGCACGTTTGGCGATCTGCTCCACCACTTCCCCTTTCGCTACATTGACAAAACGCGCATATACGCCATCCGCGAAATCAGCGAGGATATGCCGGACGTGCTGCTGAAGGGCAAAATAACGGGTTTCCGCGAGGTGAGCGCAAAGCAGAAGAGGCTGATTGCCATGTTTTCCGACGGCACGGGAAGCATAGAGCTGGTGTGGTTTAAGGGTATTCCTTACTTCAAAAAAATTCTGCATGCGGGCAACACCTACACCATCTTCGGCAAGCCTACCTCCTTCAACGGCAGGCTCAACATTGTGCACCCCGAGCTGGACGATATGGTAAAGGAGGAGGGAAAAATAACCTCCAGCATACAGGCGGTGTACGGCAGCACCGAGCGCCTCAAGGATATTGGGCTAGGAACGCGCGACATAAGTCGCCTGCAAAGCACGCTGCTGGGCATGGCGCTGCCGAGAATGGAGGAAACGTTGCCATCCTACCTGATTGAAGCCAACCAATTTATTTCGCTCCGCGAGGCGATGCTCAACGTCCACTTTCCCCAAAGCCTCGATTTGCTGAAAAAAGCGCAGGACAGGCTAAAGTTTGAGGAGCTCTTTTACATAGAGCTGAGCATTCTGCGCACGCGCACAAGGCGGGTAAAGGCCAACAACGGCTTTCTCTTCTCGCAGGTGGGGGAAAACTTCAACCACTTTTTTCACCATAGCTTACCGTTTGGGCTGACCGACGCGCAAAAGCGCGTCATCAGGGAAATCCGCGCCGACACGCGCTCCGGACGGCAAATGAACAGGCTGCTGCAGGGCGATGTGGGTAGCGGTAAAACGATTGTTGCGCTCATGTGCATGCTCATTGCCGCCGACAATGGCTACCAAAGCTGCATGATGGCGCCTACCGAAATTCTGGCTACGCAGCACTTCAAGAGCATTACCGAAATGCTGCGCGGCATGGGCGTCAACGTGGCGCTGCTCACCGGCTCTACAAGGAAGCCGGCGCGGCGCGAGCTGCTCGAAAAGCTCCGGCAGGGCGAAATTCACATCCTCATCGGCACGCACGCGCTGGTGGAGGACGCCGTGCAGTTTGAGCGCCTGGGGTTTGTGGTGATTGACGAGCAGCACCGTTTTGGCGTGGCGCAGCGCGGCAAGCTCTGGGAAAAAAGCGAGCATCCGCCGCACATCCTCGTGATGACGGCAACGCCCATTCCGCGCACGCTGGCAATGACGCTGTACGGCGACCTCGACGTGTCGGTGATAAACGAGCTGCCTCCCGGACGAAAACCGGTAAAAACCGTGCACTACTTTGACAGCAAGCGAAGCCACGTGTTTGGCTTCATGCGCGAGCAAATTGCCGCCGGAAGGCAGGTGTACGTGGTGTATCCGCTCATCGGCGAGTCCGAAAAAATGGACTACAAAAATCTGCAGGACGGATGGGAGATGATAACGCAGGTGTTTCCCGCGCCGCAGTACAAGGTGTGCATGGTGCACGGCAAGCTCAAGAACGACGAGAAGGAGGCGGCAATGCAGGAGTTTGTGCGCGGCGAAGCACACATTATGGTCGCCACCTCGGTCATAGAGGTAGGCGTAAACGTCCCCAACGCCAGCGTCATGGTGATAGAGAGCGCCGAGCGGTTTGGGCTTGCCCAGCTGCACCAGCTGCGCGGGCGCGTGGGGCGCGGCGCCGAGCAGTCGTTCTGCATACTGATGAGCGGCGTGAAGCTGAGCGACTATAGCCGCAGCCGCATAAGCAAAATGTGCAGCACCAACGATGGCTTCGAAATTGCCGAAGCCGACCTCAAGCTGCGCGGCCCCGGCGACCTTGAGGGTACGCTACAGAGCGGAATGGCCTTTAGCCTCCACATAGCCAACCTCGGCACAGACAGCAAAATTTTGGAGTACGCGCGGCAGGTCGCCGAGCAGGTGCTGCAAGCCGATCCACTACTGAGCGACGCCAAAAACGCGCTCTTGCTCAAAATCCTCCACAAGCTCAAGAATAGCAGCAAGGATTACAGCGTAGTCAGCTAATCTCCATCCCCGTGCGCAACCTTCAGCGCGCCTTGCACCATTTTCACCTCAATGCAGCTACCGGTTTGCGAAGGCTCGCCGTCGTAGTGAATGTAGCCGCTGTGTGCGCGGTCAACGCAGGCAGCGCGGCACCTGAAAATTTCAACGAAGCGAAATTTGTCGATTTGTCGGGTAAAAAGCCTTACGGCAATTTTTGGCGCGTGGTAAAGCGGAAATTCGCTCACCACCACCACATCCATCAGCCCGTCGGAGATGTTGGCTGCAGGCGCAATGTAGGCGTTGTTGCCCCACTGCGAGGCGTTGGCAAAGGTTATCAGGAATGCCTTGCGGCGAATGGCCTCTCCATCAATAGCGAGGGTGTACTCCTCGGGCTTGTACGATATGAACGCCTTTAGAATTTGCCGCAGGTAGGAGGCAAAGCCGCGCGACCCGGCTTGCGCAAACATGTTTCCTATCAGCGCATCGAAGCCCACGCCGGCGGTGCAGAAAAAGGGCGTGCCGTTCATAAGCCCGTAGTCCATTTTGCACGTTTTGGCGGTAGCGATAAGCTCCAGCGCCTTGCAGACGTTCATCGGAATGTGCAGGTGTCGCGCCAGCCCGTTGCCCGAGCCAACGGGCACTATCGCCAGCGCAGCGTCGGTGTTGACCAGCGCCTGCGCCACCTCGTTCACCGTGCCGTCGCCGCCAATGGCGACCACCATATCGTAGCTTTCGGCAACAAGCCGCCTCGCCACGGCTGTAGCATCGCCGGCAAACTTTGTGCTGTAAAAGGTAGTATGAAATCCTTTTTCGCACGTAAAAAAGCGGCGAATGAGCAGGGGAAAATCCCTCCTTTGCCCCCTGCCCGAAGCAGGATTTTGTATGAACGCAATATTTCTCAAGCGGTAGCGTATTAGGTAATTTGCGCGTTACGACACCTTGGCGCCGTTTTTCACCTCGCCGGACGGCTGCAAAAGGAGCAGCTTCCCGTCGCTGCCCTCGGCGTAGAGTATCATGCCGTGCGACTCAACGCCCATGATGGGGCGCGGCGCAAGGTTTATCAGCATGGCAACCTGCCTGCCCACCAGCGCCTGCGGGTCAAAGTGCTCCGCCACTCCGCTCAGCACCGTCCGCTTGTCGATGCCGGTATCCACCAGCATTTTTATGAGCTTCTTGCTTTTGGGCAACTTTTCGGCCTCCAGAATTTTTACGATGCGGAGGTCCATTTTTTGGAAATCGTCAAATGAGCACAGCTCCTTTTGCGGCTCGGCGCGGTAGGCCTGCCCGTCGCTTGCCCGCTTCATTTCCTCCAGCTTTTGCAGCTGCGTTGCAATGGCGTCGTCCTCTATCTTGTCAAATAGGAGCGCAGGCTCTCCCAGCTGATGTCCGGCGGGCAGGAGGGTTTCGCTGCCCAGCGCATCCCATGGCAGCGCTGCGCCGTCGGCGTTCAGGATGCTGCGCAGCTTTTGGGCGGTGAACGGAATGAACGGCTCCATGACAACGGCAAGGCTTGCCGATATTTGCAGCGCCACGTTCAGGATGGTTTGTACGCGCTTCGGGTCGGTTTTGATGGCCTTCCAAGGCTCCGTGTCGGCAAGGTACTTGTTGCCCGTTCGCGCAAGGTTCATGGCTTCGCGCAGCGCCTCGCGGAAGCGGAAGTTTTCGAGGTTGTCCTCCACCTTGCCCTTCACCTGTAGCATGTCGGCGAGCGCGACCCTGTCGATGTCCGTGAGCGCGTCGGGCTGCGGCACCCGGCCCTCGAAGTATTTTTGCGTAAGCACCATGGCGCGGTTTACAAAGTTGCCGAGTATGGCCACGAGCTCGCTGTTGTTTCTGTCCTGAAAATCCCGCCACGTAAAGTTGTTGTCCTTCGTTTCCGGCGCGTTGGCGCAGAGCACGTAGCGCAGCACGTCCTGCTTGCCGGGAAAATCTTCGAGGTACTCGTGCAGCCACACCGCCCATCCGCGCGTGGTGGAGATTTTGTCGTTCTCAAGGTTGAGAAATTCGTTGGCGGGCACGTTGTCGGGCAGCACAAAGCCGCCGTGCGCCTTGAGCATGCAGGGGAATACGATGCAGTGAAACACAATGTTGTCCTTGCCGATGAAGTGCACCATTTTTGAATCCTCGCTTTTCCAGTACTTTTCCCAATCGTTGGGCAGCAGCTCAATGGTGTTCGAGATGTAGCCTATTGGCGCGTCAAACCACACGTAGAGCACCTTTCCGTTGGCGCCCTCCACGGGCACCTGCACGCCCCAGTCGAGGTCGCGGCTCACGGCGCGGGGTTGCAGCCCGTTGTCCAGCCACGACTTGCACTGCCCGTACACGTTGGGCTTCCACTCCCGGTGCTCCTCCAGAATCCACTGCTTGAGCCACTCCTCGTACTCGTTGAGCGGGAGGTACCAGTGCGACGTTTCGCGCATCACGGGTTTGCTGCCGCTGATGGCGGAGTGCGGGTTGACCAGCTCCGTGGGGCTAAGCGTGCTGCCGCACTTTTCGCACTGATCGCCGTAGGCCTTTTCGTTGCCGCAGTGGGGGCAGCCGCCCACAATGTAGCGGTCGGCAAGGAACTGTCCGGCCTCCTCGTCGTAGTACTGCTCGCTCGTTTTTTCGGTAAATTTACCCTCGTCGTACAATTTTCTGAAAAAATCGGCGGCCGTTTTGTGGTGAATTTTCGACGATGTGCGCGAGTACACGTCAAACGAGATGCCGAAATCGGCAAACGATTTCCGTATCATTTCGTGGTACTTGTCCACCACCTGCTGCGGCGTGCAGCCCTGCTGCCGCGCCTTGATGGTGATGGGCACGCCGTGCTCGTCGGAACCGCCGACGAACACCACGTCGCGCCCGCGCAGGCGCAGGTAGCGCGTATAAATATCGGCGGGTACGTAAACGCCCGCGAGGTGCCCGATGTGCACAGGTCCGTTGGCGTACGGCAAGGCGGAGGTTACAAGGTAGCGCTTGGGGGTTGGCTTCATGAATG
>JAISLN010000046.1 GCA_031290835.1 Prevotellaceae bacterium | reverse complement strand
ATGTTACAAGCATACAACAGCCCCTGTAGGCGCTCCGGCGAGCGTTTGGGCGGTTTTGCCCCGCAAAGGAGGCAGACTGTGTTCGCACACACGCTACTAACACACACACACACACACACACACACACACACACACACACACACACACACACACAGTGCTCAAGCAGTTACGCGCGCGAATATAGTAAAAAGTTTTTTTGCGGCAAGCAGCAGACACTTCTTTTTTCTCGCACTTTACTTTTCCTCACATTTTTTTTGGTACACGCTACGCGCTTCCGCGCCGTAGGCACAGGCACGCTACACCTGCGCATGCGGCGCGGAAGCGTTTTCAGATTCCCCATACTCACCAATACCTAATGTTACTACCTGTAAAAATCTACGCTGTGCTATTTTGCAGTAAACGGCAACTAATTTTCAAAATCTTAAAAACAGTATTATGAAAAGAGACAAAATTGTTCAGAAAAACGCAAGTTCTGCGGCGCTACGGCAAGCATCCGTTGGCGGGACGGCAAAGAGAGGCGTTTGCCTTTTGGTGGCAGCGCTGCTCATGGCAAGCACCTCGCTATGGGCGCAAGACCTCAACGTTTCCGGCACGGTGCGCGACGGCAACGGCGACCCCGTGGTGGGGGCAAGCGTGGTGGTGAAGGGAAGCACGCGCGGAGCAACCACCGGCGTAGGCGGCAGCTACGATATTCTGGCGCCGGCAGACGCCACCCTCGTGTTCTCATTTATGGGGCTGGCAACAAAGGAAGAGCCGGTGAGCGGAAGAGGGAGAATTGACATGGTGTTGAGCGAAGAAGATAAGGCGCTCGATGAGGTGGTGGTGATAGGCTACGGCACCCAGCGCCGCGAGGCGGTAACCGGCTCGGTAGCCTCCATTGGCGGCGAATCGATGCGGGCCGTGCAGTCCACCAACTTTACGCAGGCCTTGCAGGGGCGCATCGCGGGCGTGGAGATGGCGCAAACCTCTACCCAACCGGGCGCCACGATGCAAATCCGTATTCGCGGCACGCGCTCGCTCACGGCCAGCAACGACCCGCTGGTAGTGCTCGACGGTATTCCCTTTGCGGGATCTATCGGCGACATTAACCCAAGCGACATTAAGAGCATCGACATCCTGAAAGACGCCTCCGCAACGGCTATCTACGGCTCGCGCGGCGCCAACGGCGTGATTATCGTAACCACCAACCGCGGCGTTGCCGGACAAGATGCGCAGGTAACCTACAACGGGTACCATGGCGTAAGAACTGTTTTTGCCAAGGCGCCGATGATGGATGGCCCGAAATTTGTCAAGCTGCGCGCCGCCGCAGGGCTTTTTACCAACGGAACAGACGAATTTGATGACGTAAGCATGGATTGGCAAGATCAGATAACAAAAAACGGCATGGTAACCAGCCACGACGTAGGCGTGTCGGGTGGAACCGGCAGCGGCGCCTACAACTTTGGCGTGGGCTACTACTTGGACGAAGGCGTAGTGCCCCTGCAAAGCTACAACCGCATTTCGCTTAGGGCGTCTATTGATCAGGGGATAGGCAAGCACTTCCGCTTTGGCGTTACTACCAACAACAACTACTCCGTATCCAACGGCAGCCAGATTGGCATGTGGAACCCGCTGTCCATGTCGCCCATTGCCAACCCCTACAACGATGACGGCTCCATGAAGAGAACCGTAAATCTTGGCGGAGGCGGAGGCGATACGTACTTCATCACGCGGGATTTGTTGGAGAGCTTGGAGGACAAGTGGGTTAGCCGCAGCACAGCTTTTGCCTCGTACAACAACCTATACGGCGAGGTAAAAATTCCCGGCGTTGAAGGCTTGAAGTACCGCGCCAACCTTGGCCTGAATTTTCGCATGACCCACGGCGGCGGCTTCACCGGAGAAGGCATAAACAACGCTTCGGCAACTACCCCCTCTACCGCCTCGGTGAGCAACTCGCTCACCACCGGCTGGGCGATTGAAAACCTGCTGACCTACGACCGCACCTTTGCCGAAAAGCACAACGTAAATGTGGTGGCGCTGTACTCTGCCGAGCAAACCAGCTACAACCGCTCGCGCATGGCGGCAAGAGACATTCCCAACGAGGTCTTTCAGTACTTCAACCTGGGCGCAGCGGCAGGCGAAAAGACAATTGACCCCGACGAGCAGGAGTATAATGTGAGCGGATTGACGTCCTACATGGGACGCGCCATGTACTCGTATGACGACCGCTACATGGTTTCGGCAACCTTTCGCTCAGACGCCTCCTCGCGTCTGGCTCCCGGGTATAAATGGCACAGCTATCCGGCCCTGTCTGCCGGATGGAACATCAGCGAAGAATCGTTTATGGAGAGCGTTTCTGCCATTGACAAGCTGAAGCTGCGCGCGGGCTACGGGCAAACCTCCAACCAAGCGGTTGAGCCGTACGCTACGCTGGGGTTGCTAAGCACCCGACCCTACAACTTCGGCAATATCTACGAAACCGGCTACTACGTATCCGACCTCCCCAACCCGGCATTGGGGTGGGAGTACTCCGAGACGTGGAACTTCGGCGTGGACTTCTCCCTGCTGAAAAACCGCCTTTCGGGTACCCTCGAATACTACGTGCAGAACACCAAAGACATCCTGCTGCACGTGGACCTGCCCTCCACCTCGGGCGTATCGAGCGGCTACATGGCCAACATCGGCAAAACACAGAACAAGGGCTTTGAGCTTTCCCTCAACGGCGTAATCCTGAACGACCTCAACGGCTGGACGTGGGAGGCCGGCATCAACTTCTACGCCAACCGCAACAAGCTGGTAGCGCTGACTTCGGGGCAGGAGCGCGACGAAGGCAACAGCTGGTTTGTGGGCTACCCCATTGACGTGATATATGACTACGAAAAATTAGGCCTGTGGAACGAAACCGACCCCGACTGGCAGCATGCGCAAATTCTTGAGCCGGGCGTAACGCCGGGTACAATTAAGGTGAAATATACCGGCGATTACAACGCTGACGGCACTCCCGCCCGCAACATCGGACCCGACGACCGCCAGATAATGAGCATAGAGCCTGATTTTCAGGGCGGACTTAACACCCGCGTTGCCTACAAGGATTTTGACCTGAACGTTGTGGGCGCCTTTAAGAGCGGTGGTCTCCTTATCAGCACCCTCTACGTGTCGGGCACCGGATACCTCAACCTGTTGACCACCAAAAACAACAACGTGGACGTGGACTACTGGACGCCGGAAAACACCGGCGCCAAGTACCCCAATCCGGCCGGGCTGCGCAGCGGCGACGGCCCAAAGTACGGCAGCACGCTGGGCTACTTTGACGCATCGTACCTGAAAATTCGCGCCATTACCCTGGGCTACAACTTCAGCCCAAAGTGGACGAAGCCCATTGGCGTTGACCGCTTTCGGCTTTACGCCACCGTACAAAACCCGCTGGTGCTGTTCTCGCCCTACCACAGCGAAAGCGGCATGGATCCCGAAACCAACTCCTACGGCGACGAAAACGTGGCAAGCAACGAATTTAAAGAACGGCTGCTTATCATCGGCACCAACTCGCCCTCTACGCGGAGCTATTTGTTTGGTTTAAGTTTAACTTTCTAAAAAAATAAGTAATTATGAAAAACATAAGTAAAGCAATATTGGCTACAACCCTGATTGCTGCCATAGCTGCGGGCTGCACCAAAATTTTGGAAGAAACGCCCCGCAGCATCTACGAACCCAGCTACTTCAAAACCAAAAAAGGTGTTGAGGGCGGGCTAACGGCCATGTACGCCTTTTTGCGCGACATCTACGGGCAGGCCTACTACTACAACATCACCCTCACCGGCACCGACGAGGTAACGTATGGCGCCAGCGCCGACGCCAACTTTAAGGACGCCGACCTGACCAGCGGCGGACAGCTGACCTCGAGCAGCAGCCGCGCCGACGTGATATGGAACGCCGGATACACCATCATTAACACCGCCAGCGGGCTGATTGAAAACGCGGTTGAGGTGGGAATTGAGCCGTCGCTGATTGCCGAGGCGCATTTCTTCCGAGCATTTCACTACTTCTCGCTGGTGCAGACTTTTGGCGGCGTGCCTCTTGACTTGGGCAGCGGAGAGCTGAAGTTCAACAGCACCCCCGCGCGTACCTCCGTGCGCAATACCGTGCCCGAGGTTTACACCAAGGCAATATTCCCCGACCTGCGGACAGCGGTGAACGACCTGCCGGACGACCCGCGCATCATTGGCGCGGCGGCAAAAACGTTAGCCCGGCTCTACCTCGCAAAGGCCTACCTCACCTACGGCTGGTGGCTCGAAAACCCCGGCAACATCCCAACCTATCCGGAATGCGCCCGCACCGACCCCGACGGACATCCCGCCTCGTGGTACTTTCAGCAGGCATACGACGTAGCAACCGAAGCGATTGACAACCCGGGGCCTTTTGGCCTGCTCGACTACTACTACGATGTGCACTTAGCAAGCAACGACCGCAACAAGGAAATTTTGCTCTGGGCAGACCACACCGACCAAAGCGAATTCTACAACGGCGGAAGCCTGACCTACGGTAACGGCAACGCCCCCGACAACTTTGCCGTGTGGATGATGACATGGCAAGCCGAAAACATCCGAAGCGCAACGAAACCAGACCCTACTTCCGTCGATTGGGTGAGCAGTATTGTCCGCAAAGCAACGCAAGAGCTTGGCCGCCCATGGTCGCGCATGTGCCCCACCATTGAGGTGCTCAAAAATACCTTTGCCGACAAGGCCAACGACTCGCGCTACGACGGCACCTTTGTTACCGTTTATCGAGGCAACTGGGCCGACAAGTCGAAAACCTACTACAACGCCAACTTTTTGCCCGTTAATGTGGGAGACCCTATCCTTACCTTCTTGCCCGAAGATGTGGGCGGCGTTAACTACAATAATACGGAGTACACAAACTACAGAACTGCAAGTACGGGCGTGCTGGCCGGGCGCGCCGACTACGTAATAGAGCCGAGCGCAATAAACCGCCAAATATATCCCGGGCTATGGAAGCTGGGCGTTTACCGCACCGACGAGGGCGGAGTCAACCAGCCTAACGCCGCCAGCACTCGCCCGTTCAACATTGCCAAGTTCTCGGAGCTCTACCTTGTTGCCGCCGAAGCGGCCGTGAAGGGAGCCACCGCGAAACCCGGCAAAAGCGCGCGCGAGCTGGTGAACGTACTCCGCGCCCGCGCCGGCAAATGGAGATTCAGCAACGCCGAAAATAGCGCCAAAACGGATGACAACAGCGCCGCTATGGTTGCCGCTACGCCCGACCCAATCACCATCGACTATATCTTGGAAGAGCGCTCGCGCGAGTTCTACGGCGAAGGCTACCGCTGGTTTGATTTGGTGCGCACCCAAACATGGGGCACAAAAGCAGCCTCATACAGCATCTGCCCGGCGGATAATGCCGACGATGCTAAGGGTAAAGACGGAACATATCTCCATACGAAGCAAACGTTCAACCGTAATATCCAAGCGCACCACTACCTGCGCCCCATTCCGCGCGGGCAGCTTGAAGCAATGGACATGACTTCCGCCGAAAAAACGGCGTACCAAAATCCGGGTTACCCCGAAGATTTTAAGGATTAACCAAACCCAGCCCCTAACAGGGTCTCGCCACCCTGTTAGGGTTTTTTGCTTTGCTCTTTGACGTATTGGGTTACACGCTTTTTATTTTTTATTGGCCAAAAGCAGTATTTTTGCGGACCGCCTTTGCGGGAGTTTTTAGATGTACTACGTACTACGCTGCGGCATAGCTTTTGAAGATTTTTCTGCGATTTTTCGCCTTTTTTTTTGAATAATTTGAATAATGCTAACTTTGCACCGTAGTAAGAATCAAAAAAATATTTAGGCTATGAACACGGAAAAAAGTAAGGACATGCAGGAAAAGAACGCTTCTAAGGAGCGGCCGCTCGTATCGTTTGATTGGGCGGTAAAGCGTATGCTGCGCAGCAAGGCAAATTTTGAGGTGGTAGAGGGCTTCTTGAGCGAGCTGCTGGAGAGCAGGATTACGATAACCAGCGTGCTGGAGAGCAAAAGCAACATGGCGCACCCCATGGACAAGTCCGGCTGCGTAAATGTGGTGGTAGAGGACGCCTCCGGCGAGCTTATCCTGATAGAGATACAGTTTATCACGGAGATAGACTACCTACAGCGGATGCTGTACGGCGTAAGCAAATCCATTGTGGAGCACATTGTTCAGGAAAATGAATACGAGAAGATACGGAAAATTTTTTCGATAAACATAGTGTACTCCGACCTTGGGCCGGGCGAGGATTACGTTTACTACGGCCGAACGGATTTTAGGGGCATACACGAATCCGACACCCTTTTGCTCACCAAAAAGCAGCAGGATATTTTTGGGAAAATAGGTATCGGCGAACTCTTCGTCGAATACTACGTTCTCAGCATCAACAAGTTCGACGATATAACCAAAAATACGCTGGATGAGTGGGTATATTTTTTGAAAAACGACCGGATACCGGACAGCTTCACCGCCCAGGGCTTGCTAAAAGCTCGGGACATCTTAGACTACAGCCGTCTTTCTCAGGAGGAGCGAGCCGAATACGACTACGCCCAGAAGGTCAAAAGCCAAAGAATCAGCCAAATTGCCACCGCCAAAGAGGAGGAAAAAACGGAGGGAGAGGAAAAATCTGCAGGCGTAGCTGAAGAACAGCGCAAAGTAATCAAAGAAAAAGACAAAACGCGCGAATAGTAAAAATAAAGTAATCGAAAGGCAACACAAACATGGTTGAAGAATTAAAGCAACTTGCGGATGGTAAGATTTAAATTAAGGACGAAAATAGCCAAAAACATTTGCAGCAGCCATTATCCCTAAATATGGCGCCGTTGCTTTGGACATAAAACCGCAGACTTTAGCCTGCGGTTTTTTACTGCAAAAGCGTGTACCCAAACGTTTTTTTGCCAATTTTGGGTTTGATTTTAACAAACAAAAATTGGATTTAATCATCTTAATTACAGCTATTAACACTGTTTACTTAGCGTATAAAATGAGTATTGTTGTACTTTATCAATTTTTTTTTGGAATATTTGCAACGCTTTTGCAGGTCATGACTTTGCTTGGCGAGGATACGGTGCTTATCCATTAGATTCGGTGAGGTAGAAGATTGCGTTCTTTGACATATTGTTTACACGCTGCTGAGGCAAAGAATTATTTCGCACCTTTCCTCTGTAAAAAAATCATGTCTTATCTGGAAGAACTAAAAATCAAGCTAAGCGCACTTAAACCGGAATTATCCGTAAAGTTTCATGTGAGCGTTATCGGCTTGTTTGGCTCCGTTGTCCGAAATGATTTTTCCCCGTCCACAAGCGATATAGATATCATCGTTGACTTTTCTCAGCCGGTAGGTATTGAGCTTATTGACCTTGCCGATTATAAGGAGATTGTTTATGTCTGAAAGAAATGCCGGGTTGCTGCCGAATGACATTGTTTGGCAAATTAAAGAAACTTTTTTGCCGGAAATGTTATCCGCAATCAAGTCCGTTTCCGAACAAGGGTAAAATGATTTTCCTAAAATTTTATCAGCAGACGATTCGCAAAAAAAACGGATGACCAATGAGGTAATGAGGTTTTTATCTTCGCTTGTTTTCCAAAAAATCACGCGTAAACAATTTTGTCTTCACCTCGACAGGCTTTACCTATCGTCACGGTGATAGGCCGGATGAGGTAAAACCTTGTCCGGACATGGTAATCAAATGTAACGGCGGATTGGTTTCCGCCTTTACAGCTAAGCGGGAAACCGCAAAAACGTTCTTTGAAAAATTGTTTACACATTTTTTGTTCTTTTTATTCGTAAAAAGCAGTATGTTTGTGGGATTAATCAGCTCAAGCAATCACGTATGGAAACAACAATAGACAGGGAAACCCGCAATAAAATTCATTACCTGAATTTTATCATCATTCAGTTTGCGCGTGGATTTAAGATGCTTACCCCCGAAGCGTTCCGGTACTTAGACCAATATGGCGGTCTTGATTTTCTGAACGAGCATTATGAATACGAGCATACCCAGTCGGAGCACAATACCTGCATGACGTTGCTCAGGGTTTGCCGCAAAAACGGAGGATGGTT
>JAISLN010000045.1 GCA_031290835.1 Prevotellaceae bacterium | reverse complement strand
ATAGTCCACGTGCTGCGCCGGTCTTCGGGCAGGGCGTACTCGCGGAGGAGGCGGTTGGCCCACGTGTTGGCAACCTCCACGCATATCGTGTTGCTGCCGGTGCGCAGCGCACGGGTAATGTCCACGCGGTAGGGCGGCGTCCACGCAACGCCGCAGGGCTGTCCGTTGAGCGTAACCTCGGCGAGGTTGGCCACCCGCCCAAGGTCGAGCCACAGCTGCTTGGGGGGATGGCTCGGCGGGCTCCACGTAAAGGTTTGCGTGTAGCGCACCGTGCCGGAGTAGTGCCGGACGGCGGGGTTGGGGTGGCTTGTCCAGCTCGTCAGCGTTGGGAAGTTGAGAACGTTGCTTTCGCCCACCTGCCTTTTGTCAAACTCCAGCTGCCACGCCCCGTCGAGGTAGAGCAGCGGCTTGGGCGCAAAGGAGGGCGAGAATACGTTGCGCTGCGCCGTGCCGCGCTCGGCTGCCCCGCAAGCTTTTTTGCGGAACACCACAAACACGGAGCCGTTTTCCGGCAGGCGCAGCTGCAGGTGCGTTCGTCCGTCCTTTTGCTCAAAGGCAACGTCGGTGATGATGCTGCCCGCTACGGCGTCCCACAGCTCGGGGGGAGCGCCGACGGCTCGCAGGGCAAGGCTCAGCGTGCGCTCCTCGCTTTTTTGGTTGGAGATAAAGTAAACGTCCACGCTGTCGGAGGCGCGGTGCGTCCACGCGACGCCTGCGGCGTGCTCGCCGCGCTCGCTGATGGCGGCGTCGCGCTCAAGCCCAAGCTGCAGAAAGCTGCGGGCAAAGTAGGGCAGCTTCACCACGCGCCCTTTGCCCAAGGCTTTTACAAAGATGCTACCCAGCACTTCGTCGCTTTCCTCCACAAAACCATCCCCCCAAATTTGCGCGGCTATGCGCTGCACGACCTTGTCGCTTGCCGCCGCGCTGCCAAGCCCCGGCGAGCGCTCCGGCGGGGCTCCCACCAGCACGGTAGCCCCCGCCTTGATGAGCCGGAGCAGCTGCGCGGCAACCTCTGCGCTCATCAGGGTGGGATGGGGAACGAGCGGGTTGTGCTGCGGTAGCGCCAGCACGGCGTAGCTCGCGCCGCCGGGCAGCACGATGCGCCCGTTTTCTACCCGCGCCAAGCGCAGCAGCGCGTCTTTGTTGAACGAGTCGTACTTGTAGCCGCGCAGCACGTCTGTGTAGTCTTTGGGGTCGGCGGTGTTGGCGGAGCTGACCACTCCTGCGGGGAGCTCGCGGAGCGGCTCGCCAACGTTTGCCAGCCGCTGCACCTCGCGCTCCACCATCTCCTGCCCAACAATGCCCGGCAGGCTTGCCGTCAGCCTCTGCGGCAGCACCGCCCGCGAGGGCAGCTCCTCGCCGGTGAACACGGCAATATCCGCCACCGGTCGGCCGTGCTGTAGCAGCGCTTGGCAGCGCTGCGCGTAGGCCACCCACTCGCGCCCAAGCCTCCACCACGTTTGGTCGCGCTGAAAGTAGAGGCCAATTCCGCTCAGCGTTACGCCCGGCTGCCGGTCTGTGAACGGGTTGTGCGCAAATACGTGGTACACCAAGCGGTTTACGCCGTCGGCGTAGGCTCTGTCGCCAAGCGTTTTGAGCATTGCCGGATGCTCGTCCCAGCGCAGGCGAAGCTGCGTAAATCCTTCGGCCTGCACCACGGGCTTGCCGTAGATGTGCGCCCCCGAAACGGCGTCGAGCAGGTCGTTGGGCTTGTCGTGCGTGGGGCTGTTGAACCAAAATTCGCCCATCGGAACGTCCACCTTGGCGTAGTGCGCCATGCCGTCGCTCAGCATGGTGGGCGCCACGCACTCGGCGCTGAACGCGCAGCCGGCTTTGCGGGCGCACTCCTGCATGGCGGCGTAGAAGTTATCCGTCACCAGCTCGGCAATGGTTTGCCGCACGTCGTACAGAAATCGCTCCGAAACGTCTGCGCTCTCCACTGGCAGCCCCGCCATGGCGGGCAGGTAGAGCGTCATGTCGTAGCCCCTGCGCTGCCTGAACTCCCTGCGCAAGACCGGCGACCAGCTCTGACTGCCGCACTCCCAGCTGTCGATGTGAAAGCCCGTGAGCACGCGCCCCGACAGCTCCTCCCCCACCCGACGGATAATTTCCCCAAACCAGCGGTCGAACTGCAGGCGGGCGACCTTTTTGCTGAGCTTGTCGCACTCCAGCCCAGCGCCTGCGCCGCCGGTGGCGTTGGTATGTCCGGTGGAGGTGTGCCCCATGCGCAGGATTGTCCAGCGTCCTGCGGGGACGCGCCACGTCAGGCGTCCGTTCTTGAGCTTTGGGGTCAGGTTGACGATGCTGTTCAGGGGCACGCAAACGCTGTCCGGCGCTTGCTCCGGCGTAGTGCGTCGGCTCACGCGCCACGCGCGCGCCGCCTTCCCCTCGTATTGGTTGATGCTCGCCTCGCCCGAAAGCTCAAGCCGCCTCAGCTTCAGGGTGGGCTTCCACTTGGCGGCGTCCAAATCTTCGCTCCCCGGCTCGGAGCCCGACTTGCTGAACACAAAGCGAAAGTAGCGGGCTGTAGTAGCGGGAATGCTGTGCGTAACGTCGGCGTCTGTATTTTGCCAGCCGTGGCGCGGCGGTTGCAGGCGAGCCAGCGGGCTAAAGTCAACGCCGTTGTCGCTCGCCTCCACCATCAGGCGCTGCGCCTGATAGCTGTTGCCCTGCGTGCCCACCGTAATGGTGCGGCAGGTAAAGGGCTTTTCAAATTCGTACAAAATCCGGCACGAGTCGCTGCTGCGAAATTCTCCCCTGCCGTTTTTCTCCACCAAAAGCTGCGGGTTGACGTTCGGCAAAGACGAGGTAACCTTTGGCGGCGTAGCGACGGTCGAAAATTCTGCGCCTTCGGGCGTAGGGAAAGCGTACACCGCAATATCTCGGTAGTAGCCCATGTAGCTTTCGGGCTGCGCAAGCGTATCGCTGAAGTCCCGCTCGCCTTCTACCGTTGTTTTTGTCCACACCACCTTTTGCATCGACAGCTCCGGCGTAATCCACGGGCCACCCGCCAGCGCAAATCCGTCGCAGGCGTGCATGGCAATTTTCAGCCCGAGGCGGTCGGCTTCGCGCATGGCGTGGCGCACCATTTCCCACCATTCGGGCGAGAGCTGCTCTACGGGCGGGTCGATAAGCGGGGGATTTTTGGCGCCCTGAATGGGCATGAGGTAGGCTCCGCCAATGTCCGCCTCCCGCATGGCCTCAAGGTCGGCGGTGATACCCTCGCGCGTTACGGCGGCGTTCATCCAGTACCAGAACACCCAAGGCTTGGCAGCCTCCGGCGGATTTTTAAAGTCAGCCTCAAGGTCGGCCTGCGGGCTAACCGGATGGCTTGCGCAGGAGGCGAGGAGCAAAATTATACCGGCTAACCGTTTCATGACGTCGGGGCTGTGATTTGTTGGGAGCGCCTTATCTGCTTTGCCTTTGCGCCCATTTCGGAGGTGGATTGCAAGGTGCACGGCGTTAGAAAGAAGGTGTAATCGTAATTTCGCGCCGGAATTTGGTGCTGCTCCAGCGGCGCCGATATTTCGCTCCACGTATCGCTGCCGCCAACGCCCATTTGCGCGAGGTCTATGTTCAGCACAATGTAGCCTGCGTCGGCGAGCTCGTTGGTGTGGCGCGCGCTGTTTATCGCCGCGTCTGTCCACGGCAGGGCGCTCATGCTTAGCAAGCTGTCGGCGGCAACGAGTAGGCCTTCGCCCTTGCGGTCGGACAAAAACATCCAGCGAACGTCGGTGCGGTTGCCGCTCTCCTGCGGATATACGTAGGGTTCTACAAATTTGTTCAGCGGGAGCGCGTAAATTCCTGCGTCGAAGCCGTAGCGCCTGTCGGCGTAGTTTTCGTGCTCGCCGCGACCGTACCACGAAATTTGCTCGTAGCTACGCGCCACGCCGCACTGCAAGCCCACGCGCGGAATGTTGGGCAGCGTATCGGCGTTGGCGGTGAGCGAGTAGCTAACCTTTACCACGCCTCTGCCGTTGACGGTGCAGGCGAGGCGCACGCCGGCCGCCCCTCCGCCAACGGCGTAGCGGCTGCTGACGGTGGCAACGCCGTTGGCGGCATGCTCGGCGCTGCACTCCATTTCTTGCAGCTGCAAATTTGGCTCGTACCACAGCTTGAGCCGCCTGTTCGGCTTCCATCCGCGGCGGTCGTTGTCGGTGTTGGGGCGGGAGAAGTGGGGCAAAAGCGGGGCAAAAATTTGTTCCCTGCCGTTCCAAACGTAGGAAGTCAGCGCACCCGTTGTTTTGTCAAACTTCACCTCAAAATTTTTTCCCGTCAGGGCAAAAAAACCTTCCTCCTCGCGCAGCTGTAGCGGCGGAAGAGCGGCGATGCCTGCGCTTGGAATTTTCGGCAAAGGCGTTAGCGCAAGTTGGTTGGAGGCCACCTCAAAGCCTTTTGCCGCCCAAGGCTCATCCTGCGCCAGCGCAAAGCGAACGTCGAGAAGGTATTCGCAATCCTTTTTCATTTTTTTTGGCAAATAGCCCGCTATGCTGATGGTGGTGTCCTTTCCGGCGGCAAGGGTGAGGCGGGGCAGCGCTTTGGTCGGCACAACATTTCCGTCCTCGCGCAGCTGTAGGGTGGCGTTGTAGCCGGCGAGGGATTTTACGGCGTGGCGGTTGGTGATTTTTATCCGCCTGCTTTCGGGTGAAACCAGCTCGCACTCAACGCCCTGAAACACGCGCTTGCACTCGTACATGGCAGCCTTTGCCCTGCCGTCGGAGGCAACAATGCCGTTGATGCAGAAGTTGCCGTTGTGCAGCTTTTCTCCAAAATCGCCGCCGTAGGCGTAGTACTCAACGCCGGCGCTGTCCTTTTTCAGCAAGCCCTGATCCTTGTAATCCCAGATGTGCCCCCCAATGACGCGCTTGGCGCTGCGAAATTTATCCCAAAATTCTTTGATGTTTCCGGTAGAATTTCCCATGGAGTGCGAGTACTCCACAAACAGGATGGGGCGGTTGTCTCCGGGCTGTTCGGCGAGCAGGTCAACGGTGAAGAGCGCCGGGTAAAAGCGGCTCACAATGTCCACGTAGTACTGATCTACGGGCACGGCGGTACGCCTGTAGTGCACCTTTGGGTAGTCGGGGTGCGAGGGGTCAACGTAGCCCTTTACGCGGTGGTTGCCCTGCGCAGGCTCGTAGTGCACGGGGCGGGTAATGTCAAAATCGTGCACCCACTCCGCCATGGCGGCAAAGGCGGGACCTCGCCCCGATTCGTTGCCGAGGCTCCAAATCACCACGCTCGGATGATTTTTATCGCGCTCCACCATGCGCATCACCCTGTCTAAGTGGGCAAACGCCCACCGCGCGTCGTGCGCCAGCCGGCCGCCCAAGCCGTGCGTTTCGAGGTTGGCCTCGTCTATCACCAGCAGGCCGTACTCGTCGCACAGGTCGTAGAGGTAGGGGTCGTTGGGGTAGTGCGACGTGCGAATGCTGTTGAAGTTAAACTGTTTTATTTGCCGCACATCCCGCTCAATGTCCTGCCGCGACAGGGCTTTCCCCTTGACGGGGTCGTGGTCGTGGCGGTTTACGCCGTACAGGTAGGTTTGCTTTCCGTTGAGCAGCATCTTTCCGGTACGCCTGTCAAACTCTACCTTGCGGAATCCCACGCGGCAGCTTTTGGCTTCGAGCAGCGCACCCTGCCTGTCCGCCAGCGAAACCACGAGCGTGTAGAGGTGCGGCTCTTCGTCGCTCCACTTGGCGGGGTTGCGCACGGTATCCTCCAGCAGCCCGAACTTGGGCGCGTCGAGGCGCGGAAAAACCTCCTCTATGATAGCCGCCGCGCTGCGCTCAAGCGGGCTTTTGAAAACGGGACGTCCGGCTTTGTCGTACAGCTGCGCCCGCACCGTGTAGTCACTGTCCGCCAAAACTTCGCCCGTAAAGTTGTCTATTTTGAGGCGAATGCTCAGCACAGCGTCGCGGTAGTCCTCGTCCAGCTTGGCTTGCCAGTGCAGGTCGCCAATGCGCACCTTTGGCTCCGCCAGCAGCAGCACCTCGCGCTGAATACCGCTCAAGCGCCAGTGGTCTTGGTCTTCGAGGTACGAGGCGTCGCTCCAGCGAATGACCTGCACCGACAAAATGTTTTCGCCCTCCTGCAGGTAGGGCGTTACGTTGAACTCCGAAGGCAGGCAGCTGTCTTCGCCGTAGCCCACAAGCTTCCCGTTCAGCCACACCTTGAACGCCGAGCTTACGCCGCCAAAGTGCAGCGTAATGTTCATGCCTTTCCATCCGGCGGGGACGGTAAACGTCCGCTGATACGAGCCTACCGAGTTGTAGTCTTTGGGAATGTAGGGGGGAATTACGGGGCGAAAGGGGTACACGGCGGATTTGTAAATGGGAATATCGTAGCCCTTGAGCTCCCAGTTGCTCGGAACGTCTATTTTGCGCCAGCCGCTCACGCGCGAGCGGTAGAAATCTTTGGGTGCGTCGGCGGGTTTGAGGGCGTGGTAGAAGTCCCATTCGCCGTTGAGCGACGCCACGCGCGAGGTGTTGTTGCGCTTGCAGGTGAGCGCCTCCCGTTCGCTTGCAAAGGAGTAGGCCGTTGCGCGCGCAGGGTCGCGGTTGAGGCTCACAATCATGGGGTCTTCCCAAGGCTCCGGGCTATATATGGAGGGCGCGGGCGGCGCTCCTCCCGCTTTTTCGCCGGTAACCAGCTGCGCGGAAAGAAGCGTCGGGAAAAGGAGAATCGAAGAAAAAAAAATCTTTTTCATCGCGCTTCAGCTCGCTTCGGGTTCCTTCATGTTGTGCCACACGGCCTGCACGTCGTCGTCGTCCTCAAATTTTTCAATCAGCTTTTCCAGCGCCGCCTGCTGCTCGGGCGTAACCTCCTTGGTCTCGGTCGGGATGCGCTCAAATCCGCTGCTGATGATTTCGAAGCCGTTGCCTTCGAGAAATTTTTGCATGTCCCCGTAGCTTTCGTAGGCGCCGTAGATAATCCATTCGCTTTCGTCGGCAAAAAGCTCATCCACGCCGTAGTCAATCAGCTCCAGCTCCAGCTCCTCCAGATCTACGCCCTCCTTGGGTTTGATGCGAAACACGCTTTTGCGGTCAAACATAAACTCCACGCTGCCGGAGGTGCCGAGCGAGCCGCCGAACTTGCTAAAGTAGCTGCGAAGGTTGGCCACCGTTCGCGTAGGGTTGTCGGTAGCGGCGTCTATCATCACGGCAATTCCGTAGGGCGCGTAGCCCTCGTAGGTCAGCTCCTTATACTCGCCCTGATCTTTTTCAACGGCTCGCTTAATGGCGCGGTCAACGTTATCTTTGGGCATGTTTTCGGCGCGGGCGTTTTGTATCAGCGCGCGCAGGCGGGGGTTATTGTCCGGGTCTGTACCGCCGCTTTTTGCGACAATAGTAATTTCCTTACCCAAGCGGGTAAAAGTGCGGGACATGCTGCCCCAGCGCTTCATTTTTCTTGCTTTTCGGTATTCAAATGCACGTCCCATATACGTTTTTTGATTTTTCGGGATTGATAGTGTTTAAATTTCGGCACAAGCCGATTCAAAATGACTTTGTAGCAACGACTAATTACTGATTATCAAATAATTATACAACAAAGTTCAAAGCCTTTATTTTTAAGCGGCAAAAAGTCCGTAGGACTTTAATATGGATAACCCCGTGCAAGCGAAGCGCAGCACGGGGCAAGAAATCCCCCGACTACTCCCGGAGCTGCGTAGCAGCTCAACTATTATTCTCCAAAGAAATTTCTTCTCCCCCTACAAGGTCATTGTTGAGCTACTACGTAGCTCTAAAATCGGAAGGCTTTTCTTTGCCCCGAGCTGCGCTTCGCTTGCACGGGGTTATCCACGTTAAGCCCCTACGGGGCTAAGCGTAACCGCCGTTTCAGAGTAAAACAACGCGCTGAAATCGCTAAATATCATCATTGCAACAAAGTCAAAATAATTTGCAAATTACATCACAAATCATAAACCATAATTAATTGATAAACAATATATTGGTAGTTGCAACAAAGTCATTCAAAATTCAAAATTTCATATCGTTTGCTGCATGGCCACCATTTTGATGGCGCTTACGGCCGCTTCGTCGCCTTTGTTGCCGTATTTTCCGCCGGCGCGCTCCTGCGCCTGCTGCATGTTGTTGGGCGTAAGCACGCCAAATATAAAGGGCATGCTATACTCAAGGTTGAGCTGCATAATGCCGGTGGAGGCTGCGCTGCAAATAAAGTCAAAGTGGCGCGTGTCGCCCTGAATAACGCAGCCAAGGCATATCACCGCGTCAACCTTGTGGTTGTCCGCAATGAGCTGCGCCCCCAGCGGGAGCTCAAAGCTGCCGGGCACCCACTTCACGATAATATTTTTTTCCTTGGCTTCGTGCTTCAGCAGCGTGTTATACGCGCCGGTGAGCAGCCTGCCGGTGATTTCCGCATTCCATTCCGATACCACAATGCCAAAGCTCATTTCTTTGGCCGACGGCACTTCGCCGTCGTGCACGTGGGAGAGGTTGTGTAGGGCAGAGGACATATTTACTTCAAATATTCAACGGTTATACAATAATGAAAAAAAACCAAGACTTTGCAATGCAGCGTCTTGGTTGTAGGCTTGAGAGCGCACTTGCAATGCTTCTTACAAGCTTACGCCTACTGTTGTTGCAGCAAGGTTTGTGCGCGGACAATGTACTTTTCGGCTTCGCGACCCTCGGAGGTGTTCGGGAACTCGCTCTTTACCTGCTCGTAGATTTTTTTTGCCTCCGCGTACTTTTCCTGCGCCTCAAGGAGCAAGGCGGCTTTCATCAGGTAGCGGGGGGCGGTAAGGCGGCTGTTGTCGCTATTGGCCGCTTTTTTGTAGTACGCTATGGCGTTGCCGTAGTCCTGCAGCTCGCTGTAGGCGTCGCCAAGGTTGCCGTTCACGAGCGCTTTGCCCAGCTTGTCGCCGGGGCTGTACTTTTTGAGGTAGGTAATGGCTTCGTCGTACAGGCCGGTGTGGAGGTACGCCAAGCCCGCGTAGTAGGCGGCAAGGTTGCCGGCTTGGGTGCTCCCGTAGCGGTCTTCCACGTCGAGCAAGCCGAGGTTGGCGCCGTCGCCGTTGAGCGCCAGCGAGAGAGAATCCTGCTCAAAATACTGCACTGCGGCAAACATCTGCGATTGAGCCTCCTCCTCCAGCGGGGCTTTATACCAGCTCCGGTAGGCCAAGAAAACGCCTACCAGCAGAACCAGCCCTACGGCGCCGTAAATTAGCATCTTTTGGTATTTCTCAATAAAAACCTCCACGTTTGTCAGCGAGTGCTCAATAACGCCCAGATTATCTTCGGCGTGCGATAATTTTTGCTTTGCCATTTCTTAATATGTTTTTTTGTAGTGAATAAATTATTTGTAAATTTTCGATAGCTTTTCGTTGCTTTCCGGCCCTTGCCGGAGAATTATTTTTAGCACGCAGGCTTGCAGGAAGCCCCAGCCGTAGCCCGTGAGCTGAACCCCCGCCGCCAATACCGACAGCAGGGC
>JAISLN010000044.1 GCA_031290835.1 Prevotellaceae bacterium | reverse complement strand
TCAAAAAATTCAGCCTCCTGCGGCAATCCCACCTCAATGATACCCTTGCAAAAGTAAGTAAAAAAATCGCCGTACTTTTGCTGCAACGCCGGCACTTGCTCCCGCAGGCTGTCCGGGTTGAGCGCCATCAGCTCTTTTTCAAACCGCTGTACCTCAACGGTCAACTTTATTTTGGCAAGCTTGGAGCGTTCGCATTGGCAGCCAACGCAAAGGGTCAGCAGCAGGGAAATGGTAAAAAAAATTGTGCGCTTCATTATTATAGCTACTTATTGGGGGTTAAACATCTTCATGCTGTAAAAGTGCCTATCTGTACACCTATTTGAGGGGCAAATTTATAGGAAAATTTACAGATTTACAAATCGGGAAAATTTGGCCACCGAAAATATCCCAACTCATAATGATAATGATGAAGTTGCGCTTGCAATGACGGCAGAATAGTGCAGAAGACTAACGCCGTAGGCGTTACCCGTGAATAATCCCCGTATTTATCCGGAGGTGAGTTCGCGCAATATTCCCAAAAATTATGTAATTTTGTCTTTTTAAAATTACGTCATTATACCACTATGCCATCATATACCCTTATAAAAGTCAACAACAAGCGACAAATTCAAGCGTTTTTGGATTTTCCAAAAATGCTGTATAAGGACGACCCCAGCTACGTTCATCCGCTGGATAGCGACGTAGAAAGCGTTTTTTGTTACAGCAAAAACAAGCTCCTGCAAATTGGCGGCGAGGCGGCTCGCTTCATGCTGCAGGACGAGGACGGTACGCCGGTTGGGCGCGTTGCGGTATTTGTCAACCCCAAAACAGCCCACCTCAACGAGCAGCCGACGGGAGGGATGGGCTTTTTTGAATGTATTCGCTGCGCGGAAGCGGCCTTTACGCTGTTTGATACGTGCCGCCGGTGGCTGGAGGTGCGCGGCATGGAGGCCATGGATGGCCCCATCAACTTTGGCGGCCGCGAGCGCTGGTGGGGGTTGCTGGTGGACGGATTTACGCAGCCTTCCTACTGCATGAGCTACAACCCGCCGTACTACAAGGAGCTGTTTGAGGCTTACGGTTTCAAGAACTACTTTTATCAGTACTCGTACCTCCGCCCCGTTTCAATGGACGGCGTAGCGGACGCCATTTGCGCAAAAGCCGCGCGAATAGCGGCCAACCCGCGCTACACCTTTCGCCACACCAACAGCCGCGATTTGCCGCAATTTGCGCAGCATTTTCGCAGCATTTACAACCGCGCATGGGCGCACCACTCCGGCGTGGAGCAAATGACGCCCGAGCAGGCCAACGCCGAGCTGATGGCCATTAAGCCCGTTATCGACCATCGGCTCATCCTGTTTGCCTACTACGACGGCGAGCCTGTTGGTTTTTTTGTGCAAATTCCCGAAATCAACGCGGTGGTAAAACGCCTCGGCGGCGGCAAGCTGAACTTCTTTAAGATGCTAAAGTTTTGGTACTTGCTCCGCGTAAAAAGGGTATGCAGCCGCATCATGGGGCTGGTGTTCGGCATTGTGCCCGAGCTCAGGGGGCACGGGCTGGAGGGAGCGCTGGTGATGGAGTTTGCAAAGGTAGCCTTTAGCAAAGGATTTCCCTACAAAGACATCGACCTCACCTGGGTAGGCGATTTCAACCCGCTGATGATGCGCTTTCAGCAGCAGCTGGGCGGCAAAATCTACAAAACGCACGCCACCTACCGCTTGCTGTTCGACAAGGAAAAGCAGGAGAAAAATTTCAAGCGATGCCCTAGAATGTAGAAAGTTTTTTTTCACTATAAATAATTTACACACATGCTATTTAGCGAAGTCATAGGGCATGAGGAGCTCAAGCGTAAGCTGATTCGCGCCGTGCGCGAAAACCGCGTGAGCCACGCGCAGCTGTTTTTGGGCAGAGAAGGCTGCGGAAACGTAGCGCTGGCGCTGGCTTACGCGCAGTACGTCATGTGTGAAAACCCTTCCGACGCCGACGCCTGCGGCGTATGCAGCGCTTGCGCAAAGATGCACAAGCTGGTGCACCCCGATTTGCACTTTGCTTTTCCGGTAAATTCTTCCAAATCAAGCGAAAAAAATCCCGTGAGCGATATGTTTTTGGCGCAGTGGCGGCAAAAGCTCCTGCAAAACCCCTACATCACCGAGCAGGGGTGGTACGAAAGCCTCAACCTCGACAATAAGCAGGGCAACATCAGCACCCACGAAGCCGAAGCCATCGTGCGCAAGCTTTCGCTAAAAGCTTTTGAGGGAAAATTCAAAATCATGTTCATTTGGCTGCCCGAGCGCATGAACACGGTGGCCGCCAACAAGCTGCTAAAGCTCATCGAAGAGCCGCCTGCGCAAACGCTCTTTTTGCTCGTTGCCGAAAATTCGGGCCAAATGCTCAAGACCATTCTCTCGCGCACTCAGCTGGTGAGCGTGCCGCCGGTGGATGACAGCGCCCTTGCGGCAACGATTGCGCAGGAGTTCAACCTCCCCCAAAGCGAAGCGCGCACGCTGGCGCACCTCGCCAACGGCAGCGTGGTGGAGGCGCGGCGCATAGCCGGGCAAGGCGACGAAAAGCGCGACTACTTTGAGCAGTTCGTAATGCTCATGCGGCTAAGCTACGCCAGCAAAGCCGACAACATAATCCTCCTCCTGCAGCAAGCCGAAAGAATAGCGGGGCAGGGGCGCGAATGGCAAAAAAATTTTCTGCTTTACGCCCAGCGAATGGTACGCGAAAATTTTATACTAAATCAACAGGTTACCCAAGCCGTGTATTTAGCTGGAGAAGAAGCCGATTTTAGCACAAAATTTGCTCCATTCATCAACCCTAACAACATTTTTCGCCTGTACGAAGAGCTCAACCTCGCCTTGCAGCATCTCGGACAAAACGGCAACCCCAAAATTATTTTTACCGACCTCGCCCTGAAGCTGGTCAAGCTGATAGTACCGCTGAAAAAATAAGAACAATTTTAACTCAACTAATTCTTTACCATGACAAACCCCGACCCCTCCAACCAAGAATTTCAGCTGGCGCTGGATTTTATACACAACACGCCGCGGCATGTTTTTCTCACCGGAAAAGCCGGTACCGGAAAAACAACTTTCCTCAGGTACGTTCGGGAGCACAGCGACAAAAAGCTGCTTGTGGCAGCGCCCACAGGCGTGGCAGCCATCAACGCCGGCGGCGTAACGCTGCACTCGCTGTTTCAGCTGCCGTTTGAGCCGTATATTCCCGGCGTGGGCTACAGCGAAAGCACGGCGCGCTACCGCATGACAAAGCAAAAAATTGATTTGCTGAGAAGCATCGACACGCTTGTGATTGACGAAATCAGCATGGTACGCGCCGACCTGCTTGATGCGGTTGACGCTGCGCTACGGCGCTACCGAAGTAGCCTGCAACCTTTTGGTGGCGTGCAAATGCTCTACATTGGCGACGTGTTTCAGCTCCCGCCCGTTGTAAAGGACGAGGAATGGACGCTGCTGGCGCCGTACTACCAAAGCCATTTTTTCTTTCACGCCAAAGCTTGGGAAAAAGCATCTCCGCTGCACATTGAGCTCAAAAAAATCTACCGCCAAAAAGAGCAAAAGTTTATTGACTTGCTCAACAAGGTGCGGCACGGCAACTTAAGCAGCAACGATGTAGATATGCTAAACGAACACTTCAGGTACAACTTTCAACCTGCGGACAACGAGAGATATATTATGCTATCAACGCACAACTACCGCGTTGACCGCATCAATACGCAAAAGCTACAGGCGCTGCCCGGAAGAGAGCATCGCTTTCGGGGTACCATAACGGGTGAATTTTCGGAACATTCGCTGCCTACCGACATGGAGCTGGCGCTAAAAATGGGAGCACAAGTTATTTTTATAAAGAACGATACGGGGCAGTACCGAAAGTATTACAACGGCATGTTGGGGGTGATTTCCGAAATCAGCGACAAGGAAATAAAGGTGCAGCCTGTGGACGCCAACGCTCCGGAGGTAACGGTTGGGCGCGAAACGTGGAAAAACATTCGCTACTCGCTCAACAAAGAAAACAACTCTGTGAGCGAAGAGGAGCTCGGATCGTTTACGCAGTATCCCATACGCCTTGCTTGGGCTATCACCATCCACAAAAGTCAGGGGCTAACCTTCGACCGCGTCATAATTGATGCAGAGCAGGCCTTTGCTCCCGGTCAGGTTTACGTTGCCCTAAGCCGCTGCACCTCCCTCAACGGGCTTGTGCTGCAATCGCGCATAAGCCCCAAGAGCATTACCATCGACAGCAACGTCATAGAATTTTCGGAGAGAGAAGATTCTGCGAATAAGCTTCAAGAAATACTACAGGTAGAAAAACCGCGCTTTTGCGCCAAAAAAGTACGTACAATATTCAACCTTCAGCCCTTAGTCAGCGCTGCAAGAAAATTCCTTGACCTTGTGCCGGAGAAAAAAATCCCGGAGCAAGAAAAAGCGCAGCAGCTATCGCTACAAATCTACCAAAAAGCCTGCACGCTAAAAGAAGTTGCCGACAAATTTATTCCCGAATTGGAAAAACTTCTCGACCACACACAAAAAACCGGCGATACGCAAGCCCTGCAGCAGCGCGTGGAAAAGGCTGCCGGCTACTTTTTCCCTAACATCTACAACGATATTTTGCTGCCCCTGCAAGCTCACGCAGCACAGATAAAAAAGGCCGCAAGGGTGAAAGAGTATTTTAAAGAATTAGTAGAAATAGTAATAGATATATCGCTTATAATAAAGAAAATACAGGTGATAAAGTATGGCGATATACTTTTAGCTGAAATAGAATCGCCAAAGCATGAGGAGGTAGAGGTAGAGCCTCTCAAAGAAAAGCACAAGCCGGTAAAAGGCGATTCGGCAAAAGTAACGCTGGAAATGTTTAACCACGGGCAAACGATAGAGCAAATTGCGCAAACGCGCAATATCTCCACGAGCACAGTAGAAACACACCTTGGGCAGCTGGTAGCATCCGGCGATTTCGACATTCACAGGTGGCTAAGCGAGGAACAAATCAGCGAGGTAGAGGCGGCTATTAAAAGGGCTGGAGACCAAACTGTAACGCAAATATTTGTGATGCTAAACCAAAAGTACTCCTACGGCGCAATACGCGGCGTAATGGCATACCAACAACTTAAGAGCAAGACCGATAAGAAAAAAGCCGAATCGTAGCTATACCGCTACTGCTTTTTCCAAAGATAGAGCTTGTCCGCACGGCGCACCTTTCCGTCAACAGGCATGGAGAAGAGCTCCCCCTTGGAAACCTGCTGCACTACCGTGCCGTTCCCCACGCGCAGCTGCGATACGCGCAGCTCCATTACGCCGGTTGTTGGCCCTATAATCAGCACTTCATCACCCGTTTTTATCGAGCCTGCTTCAACCATAAATTCAGCTACATTTAAGTTGGCAAAGTAGTTGGTGGCTTTGGCCGCATAAATTTTACGCCGTATTGCTTTAGAGCCGTATGCCTTGCTCCACTCGCCCAAGCGCCGACCCAAGTAGTAGCCATCCCAAAATCCCCGGTTAAACACCGTTGACAGCTCATATATCCATTTATCTATTCTCTCTTTAGAATAGCTACCTTCAAGAATTGCTTCAAGCGCTTCGTTGTAGCATTGGCATACCTTTTTTACGTATTCTGCCGAGCGGGCGCGCCCTTCTACCTTGAAAACGCGAACGCCGGCGTCGAGCATTTTGTCCAAAAAGCCAATGGTGCACAAATCCTTGGGCGACATAATGTATTCATGGTCTATCTCAAGCTCGCTTCCGGTTTCTTTTTCGGTTGCGAGGTACGAGCGGCGGCAAATTTGCAGGCACGCGCCGCGATTGGCGGAGAAACCGTTTTCGTGCAAACTCATGTAGCACTTACCGGAGGTAGCTACGCAAAGTGCGCCATGGCAAAACATTTCTATTTTTATCGGATTACCGCGCGGTCCGCGAATATCCTGCGCCGCAATTTGCTCATGAATATGCTTTACCTGATCCAGATTAAGCTCTCTTGCCAAAACGATTACATCAGCAAATTTAGCGTAAAACTTTAAGGTTTCGAGGTTGCTCACGTTGAGCTGCGTGGAGATGTGCACCTCAACCCCCGCTTCGCGGGCAAAGCTAATCACCGATTGGTCGGAAGCAATTACGGCGATAATACCGGCCGCCTTAGCCGCCAGCACTATGCTGCGCATAGCGTCCATTTCGCTGTCAAAAAGTATGGTGTTGAGCGTAAGGTAAGATTCCATGCCGTTTTCTCTGCAAATTTTCACAATTTGCTCCAAGTCGGCAAGGGTAAAGTTGGCCGAAGACCGCGCCCGCATGTTTAGCTTTTCAACGCCAAAGTACACGGAGTTGGCTCCCGCCTGAACAGCCGCCGCCAGCGACTCGTACGAGCCCGCAGGCGCCATGAGGTTAATATCGGAACGGAAAAGCAAGTTATTCGTAATTTATTATTCTCAATTCTATAAAATAGTCAGCTCATTACCAAATCCATTTCGGTCATCACCTGAACAAATAGATTATGTGTTTGCTCAAACAGCTTATTTTTTTGCCGTCGGAGGAAAAAGAAGCGCCAGCGTCCCCGCAGCTTCACGTAATGCTTGCGGTAGGCGTCAAAAAATATTAGCCCAAGGGGCAAGGAAATGAAAAACAGCAACGTAGTCAGGGTGCTTCCGGAGGTAAGCCCGCAGGCAAGCGTAAGCAAAAAGTAGCATATCGGAAAAGTAATAAGCACAGAAATCCCAAAAGCAACCGTTGGACGCAGCATAATATCCTTTTTTATTTTATTGGTTATCAATCTCGGAAGATTAAAAGGGATAATGTTAAGCATATAACCGTATAAAAAAAGCGGCAGCAAACAAATCATGCTCAGCGTGCGCAGCATTAGCTTCTGCACATTATGCTGATGCTCAAAAAGCCACGAGCGCAGGCGCAATTTTTCCAGCCCGGCTTTGAGCTCCTGCGCCTTCTCAAAAAGCCGCAATTGCTGCTTCAAGCTCGACAAATGCAGGGCTTCAAGGCGTGCAATAATGGCTTTACTCGCCCTGAGCATGTTGGGAAAGTAGGACTCCTTCCAGCCCATTCGCTGCACATACCGTCGCTCATAAATAGCTCGTATAAAGTTATATATACTGTATTGCTCGCGATTTTTAGTGTTCAGCATGAGGTTGCTTACCCGTTCGTTCATATCCCTTGTGAGAGTAAGCATGGCTTTTTCGGGATTTTCCTTGTATAGCGGCAGATAGTCCGAAATTTCCACAGGCTTGCCCACCACCATAGCCAACTTTTCGCGAAAGTTAAAGTAGCCGGAGTAGTGGTTGGCTACCGGCAAAATTTTCAGCCCCAACGTATAGCGGCTTCTTTTTTCGGCATAAAAAGCCGTTCGCGCAAAACCCTTGCGGAAACGCCCCAGCGTGTAGGTGCTCTCATGACCCGCTTCGGGAAACATCATCAGCGTGTGACCGTTGTCGAGAATGTCGGCAAATTCGTCAAAAAGTGCATAGTTGAGCAGGGGGTTCTCCCCGTCCATGGCGCGAAAGGCGGGCATGATTTTGAGAAACCGCAGCAAGTTGGCTACAAATTTTTTGCGAAATATATCGCTGCGAGCAATAAAAACCGGTTGGCGGCAATCACGGAACATGAACAAAATAGCCAGCGCATCGTTGAGGCCGCTTTGGTGGTTGCACACAACGAGTAGAGGTTCGCCGGATTTGGGGATATTCTCAAGCCCCACTACTCGATACTGCTTCAGGTAGATATATCGGAAAGCAAACCGCACGTAAGCGTAGAGCAAAAAGTAGCGTATCGAAAACCTATCTATGTTTTTAAAGGAAATCATTGGCAATCTACATTATATACTACTTATCGGTTACAGGAGGCTTCAAAAAGGATTCGTACAGCTCCCTGTTGAGCAAAATTTCTTTGGCGCGACTTACTTCATTATCGTACAAGGTGCTAACCTCCATGCGACCTTTTTGGTAGTAGTAGCGAAAAACTATTTCCGCCTCCAAGAGGTTGGTAATATCGCTTTTGAAGCGCAGCAAATCTTTTTCTACGCTTGGGGTAACCTTTTCGGACAGAATTTTTAAATCAGCCTCCAAATCTTCGTAGTATTTTTCTTTCTTCAAGGAGGCAATCAGCACATTCAGCGCGTGCGAAGAGGAGGTTTCGTAGCTAAATCCCGACTTCTCAACAAATTCTATAAAATTTTGGTAATCACTATCTTTTAATTTAAACTTTGAAGGAATTTCTATCGTATCATTTTCAGCATAAAAGCGGCTCGCAAAATCAAAAAGCAGATTTTTTTCGTACAGGCGTTGCACTATTTGAGGCGATAGGGCTGGAGGCAACGCTTCGTCCGGCGTAACTCCTCCTCCGTCGAATACGGTACGTCCGGCGCGGGTAGCAAATTTGTTTACCAAAGAATCGGGAATTTTCCCTACGCTGCCATCGGGGTTACGGTGGGTATAGTCTATTGCCTGAACGCATCTACCACTTGGTGTATAATATTTTGCGGTGGTTATCTTCAACTTTTCATTAAAGGGAAGAGGCCTTACGCTTTGAACCAAACCTTTGCCGTAGCTGCGCTGACCTGCTATTACCGCCCGGTCTAAGTCCTGCAGCGCTCCCGCCACAATCTCCGACGAGGAGGCCGACAAGCTGTTGATGAGCACCACCAGCGGAATATTTACGTCTAAGGGCTGAGTTTCGGTTTTATACTTCACTGTGCGCCCTACCCTGCCGCGCACGCTTACCACTTCCTGCCCCTTGGGAACAAAAAGGTTAACAATTTTCACTGCCTCATCCAGCAAGCCTCCCGTATTGCTGCGCAAATCAAAAATAAGGCTCGTTGCGCCTTTCTTTTTAAGCTCTGCAATAACGGTTTTCACCTCATCAATGCAATCTCTGGTAAAAGTAGAAAAATAGATGTACCCCACCCCGCCTTCGAGCACACCGGCGTAGGGCACGCTTGGCAGCTGAATTTGTTCGCGCTTTAGCGTTACGTTCACCGTATCCTTTGTACGTAACTTTAACACTTTCAACATCACGTCGGTAGCCTTTTCGCCTTTAAGCGATGCGCTAACTTCGGATACATTTTTGCTGTTCACGCTTACGCCGTCCACAGCCAGCACAACATCGCCGGCTTTGACGCCTGCCTTGTCGGCCGGAAAGCCTTCATACGGCTCCACTATTTCTATCCGGCTATTATCGCGCTTGCGAATAAGGGCGCCTATGCCGCCATACTGCCCTGTGGTGCTGAAATCAAAATCGCTCACCTCCGATTCGGGAATAAAAACCGTATAAGGATCAAGCGATTCCAGCATGTCGTTGATAGCGCTGGTTATCATCCGGTCGTGGTTAATCGTATCCACGTAGTACAAATCAAGCTCTTGCAGAATAGAAAAAAATACGTCAATATTTTTTACCAGCCGGAATGAGGGTGAACTTGCAAACGAAAGCGTTGTACACAAGTAGATTAGCGTAGCAAGCGCCAATTTTTTACCGATAGTGCGCATGGTATTTACTGTTTTTTGTTTTACAAAGTTTATTAGGAACAGGGTCGTATCCGCTTCCTCCCCAGGGGTTGCAGGAAAGAACGCGCTTTACCGCTAAAAAAAGCCCTGCAAAAAGCCCATGCTTTCGAAAAGCCTCAATTGCATACTCCGAACAGGTAGGCGTATAGCGACATGCAGGCGGAAAAACGGGAGAAATAAAGCGCTTATAAGCTTTCAATAATAGAATGAAAGGTTGAGATAAACACTTATTTAATGCTATTAGCCAATATTTTAACATTTTCATAAATAGATTTTTCGAGGGTGATGAATGCAACATCTTTTTGGCTGTCGCAGTACATAAAAATGAGATTATAGCTGTTTGGCGTTGCCAAAAATGTTTCACGTAAAACATTTTCCTGCCGTTGAAAAGCAGCTCGCAGCTGTCTTTTTATTCTATTTCGCGCCGTTGCCTTCTTAATCATCCGCTTAGGCACGGCAAATGCCGTTTTTACTATGACCATATTTTCCTCCGAAGATTGTACGTAAGCCACCATCTTAACGGGAAAAGAAACAACGGTGCTTCCCTTGGCAAAGACAGCTGAAAATTCGGCAGCGGAAAGGCTATTTTTCATTTGTATAAAATTACAATCTTCTTTTTAAGAGAAATATAAGGCCCCAATTAAAGTAAAAGTACTCTTAGCGTTCGTCCAAAAAGTCGAAAAAGGATGCTTAACTTGCAGCTAATCACTTGGTAGATTTTGGCGCAGATTTGGCAGATTTGGCTGCCGACTTTGCAGCAGGCTTTGCCACTTTTGCGGCAACTTTTACAGGTAATTTGGTAGATTTTATCGTTGATTTTGCTGTTGATTTTATTGTTGACCTTGTAGATTTTGCTGCCGATTTTGTTGCCGGTTTCGCCGCCGGTTTTGCGGACTTCACCGCTGATTTTGCTGCCGATTTTGTTGCCAATTTCGCCGCCGGTTTTGCGGACTTCACCGCTGATTTTGCTGCCGATTTTGTCGCAGGTTTTGCCGCTGATTTTGTCGCAGGTTTTGCTATAGGCGTTGCAGCTGCTTTGGTGGATGCTGCAGCCGCTTTGGCAGATTTTTTTGCCGCCGACTCCGGTTGCTTGGTCGGCTCTTTGGCTGATTTGGCAGGCGTTGACGCCTTAAGCTCCTTAGCCGATTTAGGCTGCTGCTTTATGTACAGCTCCAGCGCAGAGGGCATTGATAAGGCTTCGGGCGTTGGAACCGGAATGTTTAGCGTAAGCCCTGCATCTTTTACGGCCTTGGCGGTAGTGGGGCCAAAAGCTGCAATGATGGTGCTACCCTGCTTAAAATTAGGGAAGTTGTAAAACAAAGATTTTATTCCCTGCGGGCTAAAGAAAGCCAATACATCGTACGATTTTATATCAATGCCGGACAAGTTGCGGCTAACCGTTTTATAAAAAATTCCCTTGGTGTATTTGAACTTAGCCCTATCCATTTGCTGAGGAATTTCGGCCTTGTACATGTCGGAAAGCACAAGCAAAAAACGCCCGCCCTCGAACTTTTGCTTTGCCATAAGGGCAATGAGGTCTTTAAAAAGACCCGTTGGGGCGTAAAATATTTTCCGCTTGCGGTAAATAATATACTTCTGAAGATAAAACGCTACCGACTCCGAAACGCAAAAGTACTTCATGGTTTCGGGGACTGCAACTTTAAATTCTTCCGCTATCCGAAAAAAATTATCAACACCTGTTTTGCTGGTAAAAACAACGGCAAAATGATCCAATATGTTGATTCGCTGGTTGCGGAACTCTTTTGCGCTAACCCCTTCAACTTGAATAAACTGATGAAAATCAAATTTTAAGCCATACTTTTCGGCTAACTCGGAGTAGGGAGATTTTTCACTTGTGGGCTCCGGCTGGGATATTAGTATCTTTTTGATTTTTACTGACATATAATTTTTTTTAAAATCCTCCTAAAAATTTTATAGCTACCATAATCGGCAAAATTTCAACGGTGCAAAAGTACAAAATCCAAAAGAAAATGGAATTATTTTCTTGTATAAAAAGTCTTATCGTTCTAAAAAAATACAAGCACGCTATCAGCGATAGCAGTACGTATAGCAGCACAAAAATGTTGCCGCCAACGGGTTCGGAGCAAAAATTTTTTACCAAAATAAGCGGCACTATGGCAAAGCCCATAGCCGCAAAAAACAGCGCTTGAGAGTGTATAATATCGGAAAACAGCCGTTCTTCGCTTGAAACCACTCCAACAATCCAGCAAATAAAAAACCGCAACAGCAAAAAGCCGGTTACTATACCGCAAAGCGCTACAAACAAGGATAAAAATGATGCGGATTCAGCCAGCGCAGGAACGGAGTAATGAAGAACTTCAGCAAAGAAAAGCGCTAAAGAAAAAACCGCAAACAAAAAGAGAAAAACAAAAAACAAAAAGCTACTCCAGCCCTGTACCCGTCGATAATTCCAAAACTTTCTAAAATACAGGAAAGTATCCGGAAAGGTTGAAAAATTTTTGCGAAAAATGAGGAAGCAAACCGATAAAAATATCAGCAAAAGCAACGACACAGAAAAATTAAAGTCGAAAAAAGCAACGTTTGGGCGCAGCTGCCCAATACCGTCTCCAGCAGCGCGAGACGCCACCAAATGTGTGCGGCTGCCATAAACGGCGCCCGGATGGACTTCCATAGAGTCCAGCGAAGACAGCAAGGGAAAGCTATTTTTTACGGAATCAAGCATACCGACAAAAATTAAAGCACAAAGGTAGTAAAATAATTTCACAAAATAGAAAAAACTTCCGCTTGCCCTCCCTGGGGCTGTTTCAAAAACTCTTTCTCTGCCGTCATTCCGACCGGAGCGCGCGCAGCGGAGGAAGCGGAGCAGAGCGGAGAACCCAAAATTTCCTCGTTTTGCCTATGCGTCGCTTTCAAAAAAACCCGCCTCAAGCAAGGCGCCTGCGGAGCGAGCCCCTATCAGCTGCGCAACATCTTCATAGCCGGCATCCTTAATGCGAGCTATTGTTTTGTACTTGGCGAGCAGCTTGTCCACCGAGGCCTCCCCCACGCCGGAAACGTGGTTGAGCTCGTGCAGCAGCATTTTGGATGAGCGCCGCTTTCTATGAAAGGTTATGCCAAAGCGGTGCGCTTCGTCCCGCAGGTACATCAGGAGCCTGAGCGAAAAGGAGTTTTTGTCCAAAAATAGGGGTGTTGGGTCGTTGGGGAGAAAAATTTCCTCGAGCCGCTTGGCCAAGCCAACAATGCCTATTTTTCCCACCAAATCCAGCTTTTCCAGCGAGCTGACTGCCGCGCTAAGCTGCCCCTTACCGCCGTCAACCACAATAAGCTGCGGCAAATCTTCTCCCTCGTCCAGCAAACGCCGATAGCGACGGTAAACGATCTCCTCCATTGAGGCAAAATCGTTGGGTGAGGTTACCGTTTTTATCAAAAAGTGGCGATAATCCTTTTTGCTGGGCTTGCCATTTTTGAAAACAACGCAGGATGCCACAGGATTTGTCCCCTGCGTATTAGAATTGTCAAAGCACTCAATGTGATAGGGCAACTCAGCTAAATGTAAATCTTGCTTAACGCCAATAAGTCGCTGTTCTACGGCGATATCCGGATTCAACTTTTCCACCTGCTCCATGCGGTGGGCAATATATGCCCTGCAATTATGCTCGGACAGGTTTAGCAGCTTCAGCTTGTCGCCCCGCTGCGGGACAGCAAATGTAACGCCCTCAAACTCAACATCGGGCAGGAAAGGAACTATCAGCTCTTTGTTCAGCCCGCCTACAATTTCCTTCATCTCGGCAATGGCAAATGAAAGCAGCTCTGCCGGAGTATCGTCGAGCGGGCTGGCAAATTCTATTGTATGGGTATAAACCACCGTACCTTCAGACAGCCGAATAAAGTTGCTATAGGCGAGCGTACCCTCCTTAATCAAGCAAAAGGCGTCAACGTTTCCAACAGCGCTAATAACGGTAGATTTGCTCTGGAAATCGGATAGCAGGAAAAGCTTTTCTTTAAGCTCATTGGCGTCTTCAAACCGTAGCTCTGCGGAGGCTTTTTGCATATCCTTTTTTACTATGCCCTTTACTACGGAAAGATCGCCTTTAAGAATAGAGGTAATCATGGTTATATTTTCATTGTACTCTTCCAAGGTTTGTCCACCGGTACAGGGGGCCTTGCAGTTGCCCATTTGAAATTCGAGGCAGGTGGTGAATTTTCCTGCAGCAATATCCGCAAGGGTTAGCTTCAGGCTACACGTTCTGAGCGGGTAGAGGTCACGGATAAGGTCTAAGAGAAGGTGCACAGTGGGCACAGAGGGATAGGGGCCAAAGTACTTAGATCCATCCTTAACAATATTTCTTGTATGGAAGACTCTCGGAAAGAGCTCGTTTTTAATGCAAATGCTCGGGTAGGTTTTATCGTCCTTTAGGTTGACGTTGTATCGGGGCTGGTGCTGCTTGATGTAAACATTTTCCAACAGGAATGCCTCTGCTTCGGAGGAAACCACGACGAATTTAATGTTGGCTATTTTAGAAACCAGCACTTGCACTTTGCGGCTTGTATGCCGTCCCTCAAAAAAGTAGGAAGAGACCCGTTTTTTAAGATCTTTTGCCTTCCCCACATAAATTACGGCGCCCAGCTCATCAAGGAACTGGTATACTCCGGGGAGGTTGGGCAAAGATTCAACTGCATTTCTTAGATTTTCGGAAGAATATAACATGGCCAAAAACAAAATATATTAGACAAATAGGAATAACAACAATATTGCAACAAACGTTTCACGTGAAACAGAAAACAGCATTTTGCGCACAGATGAAACAGATGATACGGGATAGGCACAGATTTTAAATGCAGAATTACACAACAAAAAAGGCATATACTCCACACGGTGCTATTCTGCTTATCGGCTTCGCTGATAAGCTCTGCTTCTTTTCTATATTTTTTCGGTTCGGTTGCCCGCAGGGCAATAATATCAATAAAAACCGGTATATCTCTCTTTCTCAATTCTCCTGAAGGTAGGATGTTCAGGCCTATGTAATTTTTCCTGCTGATTTTTGCCAAAATCAGCTGCCTCAACAACCTCATTTTTATCTAATTCAGAAAAAGTAGTAGCCAAGAAATATAGACAGATAAGCAACCTCATTACCCCATTTAGCCATAAATGGCGGGGTGGCGCCTTGCCCTGAAAAAGGGCGCATTTTCATAACCGCAGGTGAACGACCTGCGAAAAACCGCGCCGCCTCTTTACCCTGACTGAAAGGCAGGGCTTCGACGCTTGCGCAGCTGCCGCTCCGCAGGTCAACGACCTGCGGTTATGAAAATCCCACCCTACGGGTAGGGTGCGCAAATCCGCGTAATTTTTTTGCTGATTTTTTTACGAAATCATTTTACGCAACAACCTCATTTTTAGCTTTTCCCGAAACTATTTTCGGAAGAATAATTTTGCGCCCTGTGAGCACCCTACCGCCAGGGGCTACCTCAAAAGCCTTTTCCTGCCGTCAGTCCGACCGGAGCGCACGGGGAACGAAGCGCCGAAGCGGAGGTATCTCCCCCGCAAAACGCAGCCCCATCACCGGCTACAGGCAGGCGCCGACGGGAGGAGGTTCTTCGCTGCGCTCGGAATGGCGGCGGGGGAAAGGCAGGGAAGCGACTTTTGAAAGAAGCCCAAGCTACGCTGTACTTGTCGCTATTGTGCACATTTGTTTTTTTCGCCGGATTGGCTACGCCGCACTCCGCTTTGCTCCGGGCGCTTCGCCTGCAATAACGGCAGCCACACGCAGCGCCATTGCGAGCGAAGCTGTCCGGAACAAAGCGAAGCTTATCAACAAAACCAGCGCACAGAATAGCACCGAGTGGAGCACAGATGGTGCAGCTATATTTTTCACCAAAGGAGAAACCCTTTGGCATTAGCCATGCCTACGACAATTTGAGCTGAGAATTGACGCATTCAACCGCACCCCAAGAGGGGACAACCTCACACCGGAAAGAGCCTGTCAGCGTTTCACGTGAAACATAAATTAGCTATTCACCTCACACTTTGAGAGATAAACAAAGACAGCCGTCCAACAAACTCACATCGGCAGAATAGGGATTTGAGAATCAAATGCAAATTCTCCCCTTGAGGCAACAGCCGCTCTCCCAAAAGAAAAAGACCACACACCAAGAGAAAGACCATTGTTTCACGTGAAACACAAATTAGCTATTTGTTCTTTTGGGTTTTACCACAAAAAAAAACCAACTTTGCGTAAAGCAAGGCTACCTGCCAAACCGCACCAAAAGGGCGCTTATATCAGCCGGAGAAACGCCTGAAATCAGCTGTGCCTCTCCGACGTTTTTTGGCCGAACGCGCGACAACTTGGTGCGGGCTTCAATAGTCAGCGAGGCGACGGTGGAGAAATCGAAGTCTTTGGGGATAGGGACTTCCTTAAGGCGATTAATCTTAAGGGTTTCTCTCATGCCGCGCACCTCATATCCTTTATATTTTTCGGCACAATCAACAGCAACTCCCAGCTCTTCACTCTCAAAAATTTCTTCACCCAACAGGCGAATGGCCACCGGCAAGGAGCGCATATCCCGAAACGAAATTTCAGGACGCGCGAGTAAATCTATCAGGCGGCGTTTTTGAGTAAGCGGGGTAGATCCTTTAGCCTGCAAAAGTTCATTTGCCTCATCCGGCGCTATGTTTTCCTTGGACAGCACAGTAATAATTTCGTCAACTTTGGCTTGCTTTTGAAGCGCCAAATCCAAGCGTTCACGCGAAATCATTCCCAGCCGATAGGCCAACGGCGACAAGCGAACATCGGCGTTGTCTTGCCTAAGTAAAATACGGTGCTCGGCGCGGCTCGTAAACATGCGGTACGGTTCATCGACACCCTTTACAACAAGGTCGTCGATAAGGACGCCGATATAGGCTTGCTCACGGGCAAGGGTAAATTCGGGCAAGCCATGCACCTTGTAGTGGGCATTCGCCCCAGCCACAAATCCCTGACAGGCGGCTTCCTCATATCCTGTAGTTCCATTTACCTGACCGGCAAAGTACAAGCCATCTACTATTTTGGAGTGCAGGCAGCGGTCGAGCTGAACGGGAGGGAAGTAATCGTACTCAACGGCGTAACCCGGGCGCAGGATTTGTACGTTTTCCAGCCCGGGAATTTTTCTCAACGCCGCCTCCTGTACGCCAAAAGGCAAGGAGGAAGAAAAGCCGTTGAGGTAGTACTCACAAATATCACGACCTTCAGGCTCTACAAAAAGGTGGTGTGAAGCTTTATCGGCAAACGTGCGAAGCTTATCTTCAATGCTGGGGCAATAGCGGGGTCCTACGCCCTTGATGACGCCGCAAAACAATGGGGAATCTTTGAAGCCTTGCCGCAGAATATTGTGCACGTCGGCATTTGTGTTGGTAATGTAGCAGCAAAGCTGGTTGGCGACGGGCTGGGTTTTGGGCGAGTAGGAAAATTTCCAAGGGCGCTCGTCGCCGGGCTGAGCAATCATGGCAGCAAAATTGATGGTTCGCCCATCGAGGCGGACGGGGGTGCCTGTTTTCATGCGTCCAACCTCAACGCCCAAGGAGGAGAGCTGCTCCGATAACCCAAAAGAGCTTGCGTCGCCTGCCCTGCCGCCAACAATCGTTGAGCGGCCTACATGCATTAAGGCATTTAAAAAGGTTCCGGCAGTCAGCACTACAGCCTTTGCATAAAATGAAATGCCTAAAGCGGTTTTTACTCCGGCAATAACTTTGGCATTAGCCTTTGCCGTGTCCAGCAAAAATTCTACGGCGACATCCTGCCAAAAGTTCAGGTTTGGAAGTTCCTCCAAAATTTTCCGCCATTCGGCAGAAAAGCGAACTCTATCGCACTGCGCTCTTGGGCTCCAAACGGCAGCGCCTTTAGAGCTGTTTAACATTCTAAATTGAATTGTTGACCGGTCGGCTACCACTCCCATGCAACCACCCAACGCATCGAGTTCTCGCACAATTTGCCCTTTTGCTATACCCCCAACAGCAGGATTGCAAGACATTTGCGCCAGCTTGTTCAAATCCATGGTCATCAGAAGGACTTTGGATCCTAACTTGGCAGCAATGGCAGCGGCCTCACAACCGGCATGACCGCCACCAATAACTATTATATCGTAGGTAAATTGCAAAACTAAGAATGTTAGCGTGTAGAAGCTTAGAATATAGAATTAGAATTTATAAATCAGCCAAATATGTTTTACCTTAAATCATGGCTTGGCAAAGCCGATTGCAACAGAGGCAGCTTGCTCAAGGCAGCATTTTCTTTTGCACGCATTACCTTGCGCTCTGCAGCTGTGGCATCGCGATAGGCACAGAGGTGCAAAACGCCGTGCGCCATTACTCTGTAAAGTTCGTTCTGAAAAGCAACTTTATATTTTGCGGCATTATCACGCACAGCATCAAGGCTTATAAAAATATCACCGGAAATAACATCCCCATTGGAATAGTCAAAGGTGATAACATCGGTGTAGTAGTCGTGGCCAAGGTAGGTTTTATTTAAGGAGAGCAAATATTCGTTGCAGCAAAAGATGCAGGCAATATCGCCGACCTTTTTATTTTCGGTTTTGGCAACTTGCCTGAGCCATGCTTTCAAAACCCGCCGATTGGCAAGGCTAAAATCTACCTCACTGATATGGAAAACTACTGCCACAGGTTACTCTATTTTTGGACACGGATGACATGGATTTGACGGATTTGCACAGATTTTTTTTCTAAACAAAACATGGCAAAGCCGAAAAAGTTTGCCACAAATGTACGCAAAATTCCCGAAAAGCACAAAGCGGCGGAAAACAAGGAGTGCACTTGGCTACGCCGATTTTCAATTCAAATTGTTGCTCCCCGAATAATCCCGATGGGATTATCCCAAAATGTCCATTAGGAGCATTAGCTCGTTGAAAAATCGCTTGTTTTTAGCTCTTGATAGAAAAACACTCCGTCTGCTCTTCTTGCATCTCGGTAGGGATGTATCTCTCGGTAGAAAATATAGCATCCTGATATAAAAGCTGAAGAGTACAGCAACATTTTTACCGAGAGATGCATTCCTACGGAATGCGGATAGCTGATGTTCGTCGTATTTTTCTACCGAGAGGTAATCCCTACGGGATTATTCAGCTCGCGACAATTTGAATTGAAAATCGACGTAGCCAAATGTACCCTACTTCACCATTAATTCATTCAAAAAGCGCTGCTCTACACCGAATTGATACAATTTATTTAGCTGATAATAAATATTCATTATCAATAAGCTATATCCTAACGGACATTTTGGGATTATCACTCGGTAGAGAATAGCTATACATCATCGCAGCTTCTACCGAGAGGCGCATCCTGTAGGGTAGGGTGTTCAGAAAGCACGAAATTTTTCTTCCGAAAATTGAGCTGAAAAAGGAGGTAGCGAAAACCTCATTTTTACCTAATTTCTCAAACAAAACCACCTCAGTAGCAAAAGTATATGATGCGAACAATACCTCATTACCTCATTGTTCGCTCGCAGCAT
>JAISLN010000043.1 GCA_031290835.1 Prevotellaceae bacterium | reverse complement strand
ATGAGCAACATCGACAGCCTGCTGGCGAGCTTGGAGATTATCACCGCGCCGTGGGGGATGGCGTGGTCGCCAACGCGCGTAACGGTTTCCACCATTGGCGTGCTGCCCGCCCTGAAGCGCTTTCTGGACGAGAGCCGCTGCCACCTGGCGGTGAGCCTGCACTCGCCCTTTGCCGACGAGCGGCGCGAGCTGATGCCCATGCAAAAGGCCTTTCCGCTTGAGGAGGTCTTGGCGCTTATTCGCCGCTACAGCTGGACGGGGCAGCGCCGCGTAAGCTTTGAGTACATCCTGTTCAAGGGGGTGAACGATACGCCGCGGCACGCTGCGGCGCTGGCTCGCTTGCTGGGAGGCTTCGAATGCCGCGTCAACCTCATCCGCTTTCACCGCATCCCCGACAGCCCGCTGCAAGGCTCGCCGGCGCAGGCCATGGAGAAGTTTAGGGAGATGCTGCTGCAAAGGGGGGTGGTAACCACCATTCGCAGCTCGCGCGGCGAAGACATTTTGGCCGCGTGCGGAATGCTGTCGGCCGGCGCCAAGCAACAGTGAAAAAATTAAACGTAAAAAATACATTCATGAAAATATACACAAAAACCGGCGACAGCGGCGCAACGGCGCTGGGCAACGGCGAGCGGGTGAGCAAAACGCATCCCCGCGTGGAGGCGTACGGCGCCGTTGACGAGCTCAACGCCCACCTTGGCTTGCTGCGCTCGCAGGGCATTGGCGAGCGGCGCCAAAGCATGCTGCTCAAGATTCAGGAAATGCTGATGCGGTACTCGGCTACGGTGGCCTGCTGCAAAGGCTACGAAATGAGCGAGGACGACGTTGCCATGCTTGAGCGCGAGGTAGATGCGCTACAGGCCGAGCTGCCTCCGCAGCGGTACTTCGTAATACCGGGAGGCAGCGCTGCCGCTGCGCAGTGCCACGTGGCTCGCTGCGTTTGCCGCCGCGCCGAGCGCCTGATGGTGAAGCTCGGCGAAACGTCCGGCGGCCTATCGCCCACGCTGCTCCGGCTGCTCAACCGCCTGTCCGACTACCTGTTTGTGCTGTCGCGCAGCATTCAGGTTGAGGCGCAGGGGACCGAACAGCTGTGGCAGCCTTCATAAAAACTCCAAAAAGCTGCTTAAATCCGAAAAAAACAAAATTCAGCGCGTTAAAGTAGGTTTTGCTAGTGGTTTTTATTGGTAAATTACCAACAGCAACTTGGGGCTATCATTTAATTTTATATTTTTGCGACTTTATTCACGAAATTGCTCATCATCAAAATAGAATTGGTATGTACTGGACCTTAGAACTTGCATCAAAATTGGAGGATGCTCCTTGGCCTGCCAGCAAAGATGAATTGATAGATTTTGCCCAACGTTCAGGCGCTCCTCTGGAGGTGATAGAAAACCTGCAAGAAATTGAAGACGAGGGCGAAGTGTATGAAAACATTGAGGACATTTGGCCTGATTATCCAAGCAAAGAAGATTTTTTTTTCAACGAAGAAGAGTACTAAATGTAAATCGCTACTCAAGCTTGTTTTTTCTTATATTTGCAGGGAAATAGGGCTGCGCCGGAGCGGCAAACGATTTGCCTGCGCTGCCCGCAGCACAATGTCGGTATAATTTTTTTTCACGACGCCCCCCATGCACCACGGATTTATACGCATAGCCACGGCCATACCCGAGCTTCGGGTGGCAGATTGCGCTTTCAACGCGGCAAAAATCGTTGACTTACTTCAGCAAGCCGAGCAGGAGGAGGTGCAGGTAGCTTGCTTCCCCGAGCTATGCATCACGGGGTACACCTGCGCCGATTTGTTTTTTCAGGAAACGCTTCTTGCCGACGCCCTCAAGGCGCTGGACTACCTTGCGCTGCACACTCTTTCGTCAACAGCCGCCGCAATTGTGGGGCTACCGGTGCGGGCGGGCAGCAAGCTGTTCAACGCCGCCGCCGTGCTGCAGGGAGGGTACGTTTTGGGGGTTGTGCCCAAGGTAAACTTGCCCAACAACAACGAATTTTACGAAAAGCGCTGGTTTGCCTCCGGCGCCTCCTGCCGCGAAAAAGAGCTTGAGCTGGCAGGCAGCGTGGTTCCCTTTGGCAGAGATTTGCTTTTCTCCGACGGAAAATTCACCTTTGGCGTAGAAATTTGCGAAGACCTCTGGTCGCCCGTTCCGCCAAGCTCCATGCAGGCTTTGAATGGCGCCGAAATCATTTTCAACCTTTCGGCAAGCAACGAGCTGGTCGGGAAGCACCGCTACCGGCGGCAGCTTATCGAGCAACAGTCGGCGCGCTGCTACGCAGGGTACGCCTACGCTTCGTCGGGCGCAGGGGAGTCTTCTACCGATGTGGTTTTTACGGGCAACGGCCTCATTGCCGAAAACGGCAAAATCATTGCCTCGGCGGAGCGCTTCAGCTTTGCGCCGCAGCTTACGGTGGCTGATGTTGACGTTGAGCGGCTACGCGCAGACCGCATCCGAAATACCAACTTTGAGGCGGAAAAATCCGCTTTTGCCTACCGAGTCATCCCCCTTGCGCAAACTCCCTACAAGCCGGCCACGCTGAAGCGCACCATTGAGAGGCGTCCCTTTGTGCCGCCGCCAACAACGCGCGACGAAAGCTGCCGCGAAATTTTCTCCATTCAGGTAGGCGGGCTCAGCAAGCGCTGGACGCACACGCAAGTCCGCCACCTGGTGCTGGGCGTTTCCGGCGGGCTGGACTCCACGCTTGCGCTGCTGGTTTGCGTCAAGGCATGCGACAAGCTGGGCTTCGACCGCAAGCGGGTTATCGGCATTACCATGCCCGGATTCGGCACTACCAACCGAACTTACGCCAACGCCATCAACCTGATGAAATCGCTGGGCGTTACGACGTACGATATTCCTGTTCGCGAGGCCTCGTTGCAGCACTTTAAGGATATTGCGCACAGCCCCGAGGTGAAGGACATAACGTACGAAAATACGCAGGCTCGCGAGCGAACTCAAGTGCTGATGGACATGGCCAATAAGCACAGCGGGCTTGTGGTCGGCACGGGCGACCTGTCGGAGCTGGCGCTGGGCTGGGCTACATACGGCGGCGACCACATATCGATGTACGCCGTCAACAGCGGAGTCCCCAAAACGCTGGTGCGCTACTTGGTTGCATGGGCGGCGCAGCAGCTGGACAAGGCGTCGGCGGATATTTTGCGCGATGTGCTGGATACGCCCGTAAGCCCCGAACTCCTGCCCGCCTCTGCGGAGGGAACCATTGCGCAAAAAACGGAGGATATTGTAGGCCCCTACGAGCTGCACGATTTTTTTCTGTACTACTTTGTGCGCTTCGGCTTCAGCCCCCAAAAAATTGCATTTCTCGCCAACCACGCTTTTAAGGACGCTTACACTGCCGATGAAATTTCCGCTTGGCTGAACGTATTTTTGCACCGGTTTTTTGCACAGCAGTTCAAGCGGTCCTGCATGCCCGACGGCCCCAAGGTAGGCTCCATCAACCTCTCCCCCCGCGGCGACTGGCGCATGCCGAGCGATGCGGTGGGGTGGAAGCTGTAGCGTAAATATTTTTCAGGTTAGTAATACTCGTAAATTTTTATTCAGAAAAAAATATGTACAGAACACATACTTGCGGCGAACTTCGCCTTGCCGACGCTTCAAAAAACGTAACGCTTGCAGGCTGGGTGCAGCGCGTGCGCAAGCTGGGCGGCATGACCTTTATTGACCTGCGCGACCGCTACGGCGTTACGCAGCTCACGGTAACCGAAAAAACGCCGGAAAATATTCGCCTTGCGGCAGAAAAGCTGGGGCGCGAATTTGTAGTGCAGGCGGAGGGGCTTGTGGTGGAGCGCACCAACAAAAACGACAAAATCCCAACGGGCGAGGTGGAGATAAGCCTGACGGCGCTGCGCGTGCTGAGCGCCGCCGAGGCGCCGCCCTTTACCATAGAAGACGAAAGCGACGGCGGAGAAGAGCTTCGCGCCAAGTACCGCTACCTCGACCTGCGCCGCAACCCCGTAAAAAATGCGCTCATCCTGCGACACCGCGTAGCGCAGGAGGTGCGAAAGTACCTCGACGCGCAAAATTTTTTGGAGATAGAAACGCCTTTCCTGATAAAATCGACGCCCGAAGGAGCGCGCGACTTTGTGGTGCCTTCGCGCGTGCACCAAGGAGAATTTTACGCGCTGCCGCAAAGCCCTCAAACTTTCAAGCAGCTACTCATGGTGGCAGGATACGACCGCTACTTCCAAATTGTGCGGTGCTTTCGCGACGAAGACCTACGCGCCGACCGTCAGCCGGAGTTTACGCAGATTGACTGCGAAATGGCGTTTGTGGAGCGCGAGGATATTTTGCAAACTTTTGGCGGCATGATGCAGCGCTTGTTTCGGCACGTGCTGGGCGTGGAGTTCAGCAGCATTCCCCGCATGACCTACGCCGACGCCATGCGCGACTACGGCTGCGACAAGCCCGATGTGCGCTTTGGCATGAAAATAAGCGAGCTGACGCAGCAGGTGCAGGGCAAAGGCTTTGCAGCATTTGACAGCGCAGCATACGTTGGCGGCATTTGCGCCGAAGGCTGCGCGGGCTACACGCGCAAGCAGCTCGATGAGCTTACCGCGTGGGTAAAGCGCCCGCAGCTTGGCGCAAAGGGCTTGGTGTACGTTCGCCTTGCGGAGGACGGGGTTAAGTCGAGCGTCGATAAGTTTTACGCTCCCAACGAGCTGCAACAAATTGCCGCCGCCCTTGGCGCAAGGCAGGGCGACCTTATTTTGATGTTGGCAGGCGAAAAAAAGCAAACGCTCAACGCGCTCTGCGAGCTGCGGCTCGAAATGGGCAACCGCCTTGGCTTGCGCAGGCGCGGCGAGTTTGCCCCGCTGTGGGTAGTCGATTTTCCGCTGCTCGACTGGGACGACGAATCGCAGCGCTTTTACGCCATGCACCACCCCTTTACCTCGCCGCAGCCCGACGACCTGCCGCTGTTCATGAGCGGCGACCGCGAAGCGCTGCAACGCGTTCGCGCCGACGCCTACGACTTTGTAATGAACGGCGTGGAGCTGGGCGGCGGCTCCATCCGTATCTTCGATGCGGCCATTCAGCAGCAAATGTTCAAGGTGCTTGGGTTTACGCCCGCAGACGCCGAGTACAAGTTTGGCTTCCTGACCAACGCTTTCAAGTTTGGCGCACCTCCGCACGGCGGCATTGCCTTTGGCTTCGACCGCCTATGCTCCATGTTTGGCGGCTCCGACAGCATCCGCGACTACATCGCCTTCCCCAAAAACAACGCCGCCCGCGACGCCATGATTGACGCTCCCTCGCACATTGACGCCGCGCAGCTAAAGGAGCTGAGTATTGAAATTGCAAGAGAAAGCGAA
>JAISLN010000042.1 GCA_031290835.1 Prevotellaceae bacterium | reverse complement strand
GGGCTGTACGAATTTGAGGTCAGCACGGAGCTGGTTAACCGGCTCAACGTTGCCTACCGCATGGGGACGAAGAAGCTCTACACCTTTGCGGAGCTTGCCTACCGCTGGGACCACAACCTATGGATGCCCGGAGCGGGCTTGGGAACGCAAATCCCCCTGCCCAAGGGCTGGGGCGTGAACGTCGAAGGCGCGTCGAGCCACGTGCTCAGCGGCGACTCGTGGAAGCTCGACGGGATAAACATGCTGGCGCACGCGCGCGTATCCGCCAGCAAGCAGCTTACGAAGCACTTTGCCGTATTTGCCGGCCCAACGTTTCACGTTTACTGCACCGATCACACCAGCTCCAGCTCGGTTGATTTTCCGGCGCCCTACCACATCTTCTCCTTTAAGGATAAGCACACTACTACCAAGGGATGGGTAGGATTTTCGGCGGGCATCAGGATTAATTAAATAATTAACAATAACAACGTGTCTTGCCTCGTCCTGCCATAGGTTAGCATAGCCTGTGGCAGGACTTGGCATGATATGAGGTGACTACAAGCATAGCGCCTCAATAAAAAAGCAACAACGCTCGCCGCTCAGCCCCCCAAAGCTCAAAAAATTCCGAAAATCGCTTTTTTATAGCTATCTTTGCAGCCAATTATGGCTTTGACATGCACCTTTTAAAATCTCAACGCATACATTCCTGTCGGTATTTGAGCCTTGCGCTTGCGCTGTCTGCGGTGCTGTGCGGCGCTTCGTGCACAGTGAAGTGGCGCCTCAAGCGCGCCGACAAGAGCTACGGGCAGCAGGCGTATTCGCAAGCCGCGGAGCGCTACCGCAAGGTGCTCACCAAGCGCGGGCTTAAGCGCGAGCAGCAACCCTACGTGCAGCTACACTTGGCGGAGAGCTACCGGCTGTCGGGCAATACCCGTATGGCGGAGAGCTACTACGAGCGCGTTGTTGCGCGCGGCAATCCCAACCCCAACGCGCTTCTTGGTTTGGCAATATCCCTGCAAAGCAACGAAAAATATGCCGCCGCCGTTACAGCCTACGAAAAGTACTTGGAGCTGGCGCCGCAGGACAGCACAACGCGGCAAATGCTGGAGCTGTGCGTTGCCCTGCGCGATACCGCCGTTACCGCCACGCGCTACATAGTGGACAACGTGAGCGACTTCAACAGCCTGAAGGATGATTTTGCCCCCGCCTTTGCCGAAGATGACTACTCGGTGGTGTACTTCACCTCATCGCGCGACGACGCGCTGGGCAAAAAGAAAAATATTATCACGGGAAATAAATCTACCGACGTTTTTTTCTCCAAGCAATCGCGCAACGGTCGCTGGGAAAAGCCGCTTCCCCTCGCCGGCGAAATCAACACCAAATCCGACGAGGGCGCGTGTGCGCTGGACGCCAACCTGCGCTCCATGTACTTTACGCAGTGCCTCACGCGCGGCGAAAAAATAGGGTGCAGCATTTGCTCCGCCACGCGCGACGAGCAAAGCGTCTGGACGGAGGTAAACAAGGTAAACCTGTTTGACAGCACGTTCAACGTAGCGCACCCCACCTTTTCGGACGACGGCGCGGAGCTCTACTTTGCCTCCGACATGGAGGGCGGATACGGCGGGTTTGATATTTGGGTGGTCAACCGGGTGGGCGAAGCCGACGAGTGGAGCGAGCCCGTCAACATGGGGGCGAGCATCAACACGGCGGGCAACGAAATGTACCCCTACGTGCGAGACGTCGGCACGCTCTACTTTGCCTCCAACGGGCACAAGGGGTTTGGCGGGCTGGATATTTTTAGGGCAACAAAAAGGGAGCAGGGCGGCTGGCAGGTGGAAAACATGGGCATGCCCATCAACTCGGCTGCCGACGATTTTTCCATCATCTTTGAAAAGGAGCGGGAGGCGGGCTACTTTGCCTCGCGGCGCAGGGGCGGCAGAGGCGGCGACGATATTTACCGCTTCGTTTTGCCCGAAGCCAAGTACATGTTCATCGGCAGCGTGCGCTACTACGACAACGCCACGCCCGTAGCCGACGCTAGCGCAAAAATTATTTCGAGCGACGGGGAAACGCTGATACAAAAAACGGAAAAAGACGGGCTGTTTTCGCTACAGCTCCGCCCCGAAACGGATTACCTTGTGGTGGTTACCAAGCCCGGCTTTTTTAACCAAAAGACAAAGTTCTCCACCAAAGGCATAGAAACGATAACCACGCTGCGCGACGAGTTCAGGATGCGCTCCATGGCAAAGGCAATAGAGCTCGAAAACATCCTGTACGACTTGGCAAAGTGGGAGCTGCGAGCAGAGTCGGAGGAGTCGCTCAACCAGCTGGTCGAAGTGCTCAACGACAACCCGGGCATCAGCATCGAAATATCGTCGCACAGCGACAGCCGCGGCGATTCGACGTTCAACCTCGAGCTGTCGCAAAAGCGCGCGCAGTCGGTGGTTGACTACCTCGTAAGCAAGGGTGTTGATGTAAGCCGCCTGCAGGCAAAGGGATACGGAGAATCAATGCCGCGCGTGGTGGACAAGGCGCTGGCGGCGCAGCACAAGTTCCTGAAGGAGGGCGCCGTGCTGAACGACGATTTTATTCGCCGGTACGTACTCAGCAAAGAGGAGGAAGAGCTGGTTGATCAGCTCAACCGCCGCACGGAGTTTAGGGTAATTTCGGCGGCTCAGTAGCTTTGGCTGCCGGCGCAACGGCAGCTTTTACCAAATGGCAAACGAAAAAACAGTACGCAAAATGACGACAGACCGCTACGAAATGCGCGGGGTTTCGGCTTCGAAGGAAGATGTGCACAGCGCCATAGCGCGTTTGGACAAGGGGCTTTTTCCCAAAGCCTTTTGCAAAATAATCCCCGACTACCTGAGCGGCAGCGCCGACCACTGCGTTGCGATGCACGCCGACGGGGCGGGCACCAAATCGTCGCTGGCCTACGCCTACTGGCGCGAAACGGGCGACATGAGCGTATGGCGCGGCGTGGCGCAGGACGCCGTGGTGATGAACCTCGACGACCTGCTGTGCGTGGGCGTTACGGGCGGCATCCTGCTTTCGTCCACCATTGGGCGAAACAAAAGGCTCATACCGGGCGAGGTGGTGACGGCCATCGTAGAGGGCACCGAAAGCCTGTGCGAGGAGCTGCGCGCGCTGGGCGTGAGCATCTACCTCACCGGCGGCGAAACCGCCGACGTGGGCGATTTGGTGCGCACCGTCATTGTGGACAGCACCGTAACCGCCCGCCTGAAGCGGTCGGAGGTGATAGACAACAAAAATATTGCGAGCGGCGACGTGATTGTGGGGCTTGCCTCCTTTGGGCAGGCCAGCTACGAGCGCGAGTACAACGGCGGCATGGGCAGCAACGGCCTGACGTCGGCGCGGCACGACGTTTTTGCGCGGTACCTTGCCGAAAAATACCCCGAAACCTACGACCCCGCCATGGACGCCGCGCTGGCGTACACCGGCGCGTGCAGGCTGACGGATAAAACCTCCACGCCGCTGGACGCGGGCAAGCTGGTGCTGTCGCCCACCCGCACCTACGCGCCCATAGCGCGGAAAATTCTGGAGGAGATGCGCCCGCACATTCACGGCATGGTGCACTGCTCGGGCGGTGCGCAAACCAAGGCGCTGCACTTTGTCGATGGCCTGCACATCATCAAGGACAACCTGTTTCCAACGCCGCCGCTCTTTGCGCTTATTCAGCGGCAAAGCCAAACCGCGTGGCGCGAAATGTACCGGGTGTTCAACATGGGGCACCGCATGGAGCTCTACGTGCAGCCGCAGCACGCCGATAGCATCATTGCCGCTTCGCAGAGCTTTGGCGTAGAGGCGCGGGTTGTGGGGCGAGTAGAAAAATCGGCAGCGAAAAAGTTGACCATTCGTAGCGGCGAGGGAACGTTTGAGTATTAGCCGAAAGGTTGGGGACAGTTGTACTGATTAAGCGTAATTCAAAATTTCAAATTTCAAAATCAAAATTTCTTGACCAATGGCGTCTGAAAATAAAATCCTGACACGGCTGGAGGGGCTTAAGCACAAGTTTGAGGAAACGGGGCAGCAGCTCTCCGACCCCGACGTGATTGCCGACATGAAGAAGTACGTTGCGCTCAACAAGGAGTACCGCGACTTGGAGCCGGTGGTGAAAGCCTGCGACGAGTACCGCAACCTGTTGAGCAACGTGGAGGCGGCGCGCGACATTTTGCTCAACGAAAAGGACAGCGACATGCGCGAAATGGCGCGTGAGGAGCTCAACCAGCTGGAGGAGCGGCAGCCCAAGCTGGAGGAGGAGATTAAGCTCATGCTGGCGCCCGCCGACCCGCAGGACGACAAGAACGCTATCGTGGAAATCCGCGCCGGCACGGGCGGCGACGAAGCCTCAATTTTTGCGGGCGACCTGTTCCGAATGTACAGCAAGTTTGTCGAAAAAAAGGGCTGGCGCATGGAGGTGACCTCGTTTTCCGAAGGCACCATGGGCGGCTACAAGGAGGTGGTGCTGAAAGTTTCGGGCGAAAAGGTGTACGGCGTGCTGAAGTACGAAAGCGGCGTGCACCGCGTGCAGCGCGTGCCGCAAACCGAAACGCAGGGGCGCGTGCACACCTCCGCCGCATCGGTGGCGGTGCTCCCCGAAGCCGACGAATTTGACGTGGAGGTAAAGGAAAGCGACGTGCGCATCGACACGTTCTGCTCGTCGGGCAACGGCGGGCAATCCGTCAACACAACTTACTCCGCCGTGCGCCTCGTGCACATACCTACGGGAATCGTGGTGCAGTGTCAGGACGAAAAATCGCAGCTCAAGAACAAGGCCAAGGCAATGGAGGAGCTGCGAACGCGCATCTACAACATTGAATACCAAAAGTACATTGACAACATTGCGAGCAAGCGCAAAACTATGGTTTCGGGCGGCGACCGTTCGGCAAAAATCCGCACCTACAACTACCCGCAAAGCCGCATGACCGACCACCGCATAGGCTACACTATCTACAACCTGCCCGCCTTTATGGACGGCGATATTCAGGACGTAATAAGCCACCTGCAAATGGCCGAAAACGCAGAGCGGCTCAAGGAAAGCGAATTGTAACAATTATACTAATATCAGTCAGGATTTACGAAGCGCATGAACAAGCAACAACATCGGGTATCATTTTCGGGCGTCAGGTCGTACAAGATTATTTTCCCCATCATCATTGGCGTAGGGGTGGTGGCGTTTATCTTTTGGGGGGAGCTTTACCCCAAGCCCTCCTTTCGGGGCAACGCGGAGCAAAGCGCTATTGAGCTTGCTGCGGGCAGCATGGTGGCGGTGTGCAACGGTGCGCTCAACTACTCCACCAGCGACGTTTTGTACGCCAACACCAAGCGCATTCAGCGGCAGGTAAAGGAGGGCAACGTGCTGCTGTGCGATGGCGACAGCGCCCTGCTGGTGCTAAGCGTGGACAGCGCGCAGCTCCGGTGCCGCGCGCTGCGCGACGTGAGCATTGCCATGGGCGACAGGCTGAGCGTGGAGGGCGTAACCCTGCGGGTGTACCACGCCGGCGACGTGCTCCGCAACGTCCGGTTTTCGTGGCGCTCGTGGGGGTTTCTGCTGCTGGCGCTGCTCTTCATGGTGGGGCGCGACGCCGGCTACATGCTGCGCCTGCGCCTGCTGAGCGACAAAGCCCTCTCGTGGCGGCAGTCGCTCCGCGTGATTATGCTCTGGGAGTTTACCTCGGCGGTTACGCCGTCGGCGGTGGGCGGAACAAGCCTCGCGGTGGTTTACGTAAACAAGGAGGGGCTAAGCGTAGGGCGCAGCTCGGCTATCGTGATGGCCACCTCGCTGCTCGACGAGCTCTACTTTGTAATCATGTTTCCGCTGCTGCTGCTCGTTGTATCCGCCACGCAGCTGTTTACGATAGACGCCTCCGTTGCCACGGGGCTGCTCGCCTTCACGCTCACGGGCTACTTTGTCAAGCTGGTGTGGACGCTTACGCTGCTCTACGGGCTGTTTGTCAACCCGCGCAGCCTGCGCACGCTCATTATAAAAGCGTTTACGCTGCCCGTGCTGCGCCGCTGGAAGGAAGGCGCGGTAAAAGCCGGCGACGACATTGTGGCAAGCGCCTCCGAGCTGAAGCACCGCTCGCCGACGTTTTGGCTCAAGTCTTTTGCGGCAACCTTTGTGTCGTGGACGTCGCGCTACTGGGTAGTAAACGCGCTGTTTCTGGCGTTTTTTGCCGTGCACGACCATGTGCTGATTTTTGCGCGGCAGCTGGTCATGTGGATCATGATGCTGGTGAGCCCAACGCCCGGCGGCAGCGGATTTGCAGAGTTTGTTTTCAAGCAATTTTTGGGAGATTTTATCCCCGTGGCGGGGCTTACCGTCATCATCGCCTTGCTGTGGCGGCTCATTACCTACTACATGTACCTGCTCATCGGCGCAATTATTGTGCCGGCGTGGATTAAGAGCAAGTTTGGAAAAGGAAAAGCGGCTGCGCAGTAGAAATTATGCCAAAATGTCCATTAGGATATAGCTTATTGATAACGAATATTTATTATCAGCTAAATAAATTGTATTAATTCGGTGTAGAACAGCGCTTTTTGAATGAATTAATGCTGAAGTAGGGTACATTTGGCTACGCCGCTTTTCAATTCAAATTGTCGCAAGCATGGATAATCCCGTAGGGATTACCTCTCGGTAGAAAAATACGGCGAACATCAGCCAGCCGGCATTCCTACCGGAATGCAAGGAGAGCAGACGGAGTATTTTTCTACCAAGAGCTAAAAAAACAAGCGTTTTTTCAACGAGCTAATGCTCCTATTGGACAGTTTGGATTACTTTATTTTATTTTACGTAACGAATCGCAAATGAAAAATTTACTCAACATCATGCCATGCGGGCTTGCGATAGCCGCGCTTACGGCGGCGGCCTCGTGCAGCACCGACGACAACGACAACCCCAACCCCAAAGTGTACGTAGCGGGGTGCGATGGGAACAGAGCTATGCTATGGAAGAACGGAGTAGCGCAGGCGCTTCCCTACGGTACTTTTGCCCATTCCGTTTTCGTAGCCGGGCGCGATGTGTACGCGGTAGGATACCAAAACGAAGCGGCTGTGCTGTGGAAGAACGGCGAAGCATACGAGCTTCCCGATATGGCAAGCCCCGCCATAGGTGGCAATATTGCTACAAGCTCCGTTTACGTATTTGGCGGCAAGGTGTACGTGGCGGGGGTGAAAATAGCACCGAGCCCGGCTACCTTTGATACCGCTTACGCCGCGCTGTGGAACAGCGGCAAAGTGCTGCCGCTTACCGACGGGGAGAGCGACGCCGGGGCAAATTCCCTCTGCGTAGCCGGCGCTGACGTGTACGTGGCCGGATACAACGGCGACAGAGCCATGCTGTGGAAAATAGAGCCGCTATACCGCAACGCAAGGGTGCTTCCCGGCGGCATTACGGCAAGCTCCGTTTGCGTAGCCGGCGATGATGTGTACGTGGCGGGCACGGGATACGCCGACCGGCCCGGTAAAACAAAAGCCATGCTGTGGAAAAACGGCGAGGCGCAAGAAGCGTTTACCGACGATGTAGTCGATGCGGAGGCCTACTCTGTGTGCGTATCCGGCAGCGATGTGTACGTGGCGGGAACGAAGTACGAATGGGGAAAAACAAAGGCCATGCTGTGGAAAAACGGCGTAGCGCAAGAGCTGACCGACGACGTAAGCGACGCCGAAGCCTACTCCGTATGCGTAACCGAGGACGATGTGTACGTGGCGGGAGCGGGCTACCGCGGCTGGGGAGATAAAACAAAAGCCATACTCTGGAAGAATGGCGAAGCGCGAGAGCTGACCGACGGCACAAGCGCGGCTAAGGCAAATGCAGTTTTTGTAAAATAATTTTTTTCTCTTTAATTTTTCAGCTTTATGAACAACATTCTCGTTACCGGAGGCGCTGGCTTCATTGGCTCGCACGTGGTGCGGCGTTTAGTAAAAAAATACCCAAGCTACAGCATCGTCTGCTACGACAAGCTGACCTACGCCGGAAACTTGGAAAACCTTGCCGACGTAAAGGATGCGCCAAACTACCGCTTTGTAAAGGGCGATATTTGCGACGCCGAGCTGTTGCAGCAGGTTTTTGCCGATAGGCGCATAACCGGCGTGCTCCACCTCGCCGCCGAATCGCACGTTGACCGCTCCATTGTAAACCCCATGGAGTTTATCCGCACCAACATTGTGGGGACGGTAACGCTGCTCAACGCCGCCAAAAACGCGTGGAAAGACAGCTTTGAGGGAAAGCGCTTTTACCACATTTCTACCGACGAGGTGTACGGCTCGCTGCCTTCAACAGGCCTCTTCACCGAAAGTACCAAGTACGACCCGCACAGCCCCTACTCGGCCTCCAAAGCCAGCTCCGACCACTTGGTGCGCGCCTACCACGACACCTACGGGCTGCCCATCGCGATAACAAACTGCTCCAACAACTACGGCCCAAACCACTTCCCCGAAAAGCTCATCCCGCTTGCCATCAACAACATCAAGACAGGCAAGCCGATTCCCATCTACGGCAAGGGCGAGAACGTGCGCGACTGGCTCTACGTGGAAGACCACGCCGCCGCCATCGACCTCGTTTTTCACAAGGGCAAAAACGGCGAAACCTACAACATCGGCGGGCACAACGAGTGGACAAACATTGCGCTGATAAGGCTCCTGTGCTCGCTCATGGACAAAAAGCTGGGGCGGCCGCAGGGGCAGTCGGAAAAGCAAATCACCTTTGTTGCCGACCGCGCCGGGCACGACCTGCGCTACGCCATCGACGCCTCAAAAATTCAGCGCGAGCTCGGCTGGACGCCCTCCGTAACCTTTGAGCAGGGGCTGGAAAAAACGGTGGACTGGTACCTCGCCAACCAAGCGTGGCTGGAGCACGTGGTGAGCGGCGAGTACGAAAAATACTACGAAAAACAGTACGGAGAGCGGGGGAAATTTTGAATTTTGAATTTTGAATTGGCTTGCGCTCGCAATGGTTGCCGCCGTGCTTCGCGCCGTCATTGCGAGATGTTAAACAAGAGGTTGTTGAGGCAATTTATTTCGGCAAAAATCGCAGAAAAAATTACGCAGGTCTGCACACCCTACCCGTAGGGATTACCTCTCTGTAGAAAATACGGCGAACATCAGCTAACCGCATTCCGTAGGAATGCATCTCTCGGTAGAAATGTTGCTACATTTTTCAATCTCTATATCAGGATGTTATATTTTCTACCGAGAGAGGCATCCCTATAAGGATGCAAAGAGGGCAGACGGAGTATTTTTCTATCAAGAGCTAATGCTCCTATATAGATATTTTTAGATAATTTATTAGCCATCAATTATTTATAAAAAAAGCGTTGAAATTTAGCGCATCAGCAGTAATTCAAAATTCAAAATTTAAAATTCAAAATTTCATAAGCGATGGATTTAAGCGTAGCGGACTACATTGTATTTTTTGTATTTACGGTTGGGATTGTGCTGTTTGGCTGCTCCTTTTACTTCAGGAACCGGTCGGCGGAGGCCTTTACCAAGGCGTCGGGCAACATGCCGGGGTGGGTTGTGGGGATGTCGATTTTTGCGACGTTTGTGAGCAGCATCAGCTTTTTGGGCATTCCGGGCAACGCCTACGCCACCACGTGGAATTCGTTTGTTTTTAGCCTTTCCATTCCGCTTGCCTCGTGGCTGGCGGCCAAGTTTTTTGTGCCGCTCTACCGGAGCGTCAACAGCGTTTCGGCCTACGCCTACCTCGAAACGCGCTTTGGCTACTGGGCGCGGGCTTACGCCGCTACGTGCTACCTGCTTACGCAGCTGGCGCGGATAGGCTCCATCCTGTACCTTACGGCGCTGCCCCTGCACAAAATGTTTGGCTGGGATTTGAGCGCGCTTATTATCCTCACGGGCGTTGCGGTGATACTCTACGCCATGCTGGGCGGCATTACCGCCGTGCTCTGGACGGATACCATTCAGGGTATTATCCTCATTCTGGGTGCGCTGACGTGCGCCGCTGTGCTGACGTTCTCCATGCCCGAAGGGGTGGGGCAGCTGCTTGAGATAGCCTCCGCGCACCACAAGTTCAGCTTGGGCAGCTTTGGGGCAAGCCTCGCGGAGCCTACGTTTTGGGTGGTGCTGGTGTACGGCGTTTTTATCAACCTCCAAAATTACGGCATAGACCAAAACTACGTTCAGCGCTACATGACCGCCAAGTCCGAAAAGAGCGCCAAGTGGTCGGCGTTCTACGGCGGGATGCTTTACCTGCCGATGTCGCTGGTGTTTTTTTACATCGGCACGGCGCTGTTCAGCTACTACACGGCCCGCCCGGAGCTGCTTCCGGCAGGCACCCCCGCCGATAGCGTTTTTCCGCACTTCATCATCCACGGTTTGCCGACGGGGGTGACCGGATTTTTGATAGCCGCCATTTTTGCCGCCGGCATGAGCACCATCTCCACGAGCCTCAACAGCTCGGCAACGGTTATCCTTACCGACTTTTTCGGAAAATTTGCCGGTAAAAAAATGACGAACAGGCGGCGCATGCTCGTGCTGTACGCCTGCTCGCTGGTGCTGGGGGTGCTGGGCGTCGCGCTGGGGCTGGCCATGATGAAGGTCAAGAGTGCGCTGGATGCGTGGTGGAGCTTGGCGTCGATATTCAGCGGAGGGATGCTGGGCTTGTTTTTGCTTGGCTACTTGGTGCGGCGCATCAAAAGCGCCTACGCGGGCGTGGCGGTTGCCGTAGGCGTGGCGGTGATTTCGTGGATGAGCATACCGCTGTTTCAAAGCCCTTTTCACAGCTACCTCACCATCGTTTTCGGCACTACGGCCATCTTTCTGGTGGGATTTTTGCTGACGGTGGGGATGAGGAAGGTGAAAGCTGGGGGGATGAAGGGCGTGAAAATGCTGCTCTTTGCCGCCGCTACGCTTGCCTTTGCGCAGGCGAGGTCTGCGCCCGCCGTGCTCAAGGCCGACGACTTTGAGCGCTACATCGGCTACTTCAACCGGATGGAGGACGAAAATATTGCGCAGGCTGTCCCCAACGGGCAGGCGTGGGAGTTTTTGCGGCGCAACATTCCGCTGTTCTCCTGCCCGCAGGATAACTTTGAGGAGATATACTACTTTCGCTGGTGGTCGGTGCGCAAGCACCTGCAGAAAACGCCCGAAGGCTACGTGTTCACCGAATTTTTGGTCAACCGCAGCTACGCCGACCGGTACAACATGATAAGCAGCGGCCTGGGGCACCACATCTACGAGCTGCGCTGGCTGCACGAGGCAAGCTACCTCAACGATTACCTGCGCGTGTGGTATCGGGGCAACAGCGGAGCGCCGCTCAAGCGCCTGCGGGCGTTCAGCAGCTGGACTGCGCACGCGCTCCTCAACCGCTACTACGTGAACTTGGACAGCAGCTACCTGATAGACATGCTCCCCGATTTGCAGGCGGAGTACCGCGCGTGGGAGCAGGAGCGGCGCCTGCCCGGCGGCCTGTTCTGGCAGTACGACGTGCGCGACGCTATGGAGGAAACCATTAGCGGCGGGAGGCGCGAAAAAAATGCGCGACCAAGCATCAACAGCTACATGTACGCCAACGCCCGCGCCATCGCCTTTGCCGCAGCGCTGGCGGGCGACGAAAATCTTTCAAAGCTGTTTTCGGACAAAGCCGATACGCTCAAAACGCTGGTGGAGCAAAGGCTCTGGAGCGAGCAAACGGAGTTCTTTGAAACGCTCACGCAGGCGGATACGTTTGCGCACGTGCGCGAGGCTATCGGCTACCTGCCGTGGTACGTCGGCATGGTTTGCGCCGATGGCAGGTACAACGCCGCGTGGCGCGAGGCGCTGGACAGCGAAGGATTTTTGGCGCCCTTTGGCCTCACTACCGCCGAGCGCAGGCATCCGCAGTTTCGCTCGCACGGATGCTGCCGCCAAAAGCTGGGCAGCTGCTGCAAGTGCGAGTGGGACGGCGCAGTATGGCCATTTGCCTCGTCGCAAACGCTCACGGGAATGGCAAACTTTATGAACGCTCAGGAGCAAAATGTGGTTAGCGATTCGGCCTACTTCCGCCTGCTGGAGCTGTACGTGGAATCGCAGTACTACCGCGGCAGACCCTACATTGGCGAGTATCAGGACGAGGTAACCGGCTACTGGCTCAAGGGCGATCAGGAGCGCAGCCGCTACTACAACCACTCTACCTTTGCCGACCTGGTGATAACCGGGCTGGTAGGGCTGCGGCCGCGCCCCGACAACGTGGTAGAAGTGCGTCCGCTAATTCCGCAGGACAAGTGGGAGTGGTTTTGCTTGGACAACGTGCTTTACCACGGTAAAATCCTCACGATTGTATGGGACAAAACGGGGACAAAGTACAACCGCGGCAAAGGCCTGCGGGTGCTGGTTGACGGTAAGGAAGTGGCCGCGTCCGAAAAGTTGGCGAAGGTTACGGCGAAATGCTGATTTTT
>JAISLN010000041.1 GCA_031290835.1 Prevotellaceae bacterium | reverse complement strand
ATCGCGCACAGCTTTTGCGCAAGCCGCACCTGCGGGCTTTGGATGTACTCGCCGTACACCATCAGGTGCATGTACTGCGCCGCCTGCCGCTGCACCGCCGCCACCACCTTGGGGTGGCTGTGCCCCACGTTGCTCACCGACACGCCCGACACCAAATCAATGTAGCGCTGTCCGTCGGGGGTGTAAAGATAGACGCCCTCCGCGCACGAAATCTCCAGCCCCATGGGAGCGGCGGAGGTTTGCGCAACATGCCGGAGGAATAGGCTGCGTAGCGATACGTGGGACATTTTTTGCGGGATATGCGGTTATTTGCGCAAAGTTAGCAAATTTCTTCAATGCCAAGCGCAACGATAGTAAGCCACTCAGGGTAGGGTGTTCAGACCTGCGTAAATTTTTCTGCTAATTTTTGCCGAAATTATTCTGCGCAACAACCTCATTTTCATCTAATTTCTCAAAAAAAACGGCCTCAGTAGCCATGAAATACGCCACCTGCAACCCCCGCCGTCATTCCGAGCGTAGCGAGGAAGTTCCTCGCATACCACCTGCCCCCTGCGGCGGAGGGTGGTATGCGGTGTGCGGCGGGCGGTGTGCGGTGTGCGGTGTGCGGGGAGATTCCTCGCTTCGCTCGGAATGACGGCGGCTGCGAACGGCTGCCCGGAGCTCTGCGGCGAATGGCTCCGCTTCGCTTCGATTTCCCGTAGGGAAATAATATCAATAGAAAAAACGGCGTCTCTCTTGTTCCCGCTTTCCCGTAGGGAATTCATAGAAAGCGCCGAAATTAAATCCCCTACGGTAGGGTGTTCAAAGGGCACGAAATTTTTCTGCCGAAAATTGAGCTGAAAATGAGGTTATTGAGGCAATTTATTTCGGCAAAAATCGCAGAAAAAATTACGCAGGTCTGAACACCCTACCCTGCGGGATGCAAAGAGGGGCGAGGCTTGTGCCGTTTCTACCGAGAGGCGCATCCCTACGGGATGCAAAGAGAGAGGAAAGATGGCATGTTTTCCATCAAGAATCCCTCGGTATTACCTCGCGCGACAATTTGAAATGCGCCCCAAAATTCAAAATTTCCCTTGCAATTCAGATTTTTTATGTATCTTGCGCCCGCAAAAAAGCCTTTTTTCGTATCGCGCACTTGGAAATTGCGTGATTTTCATGTAAATTTGTTATAGCCGCGCCGCAAGCGCGCTCCGCCGGATGTCCTCCGGCGTGCATTTTTTGACTTTACTTTAAACATAAATACTATTAAATACCATTACAGCATCATGGCAAATTTACGCAAAATAAAGAAGGATATAGATTTTTTGATTAACGAAGTTATTTCGGACTGCTACCTATTTTTGAGCCTCCACCCCGGCGGCAAGGAGGAAGAGGCGCAGAGCATTTTGCTTGAGGCGGTCAACCTGCGCAACGATTTGTACGACCGCGTCAACGCCGCCCCCGCTGAGGGCAGGAAGCAACACTACGTTGCCATTTCAAAAGATTTGCTTAGGGAGGTGGACAGGCTGTTTGGCAAGGTGAGCGAGCTAAGCCGGTAGCCCAAGCGCTGCCGCACCTTGCTTTTCCGCCTACTCCAGCGTAAATGACAGCGGCAGAATATCGGCTATCCTTTGCGCCACCTCCGTGCACTTTTCGCCGTACATGATGACGCGCACGGGCTGCTTGCCTCGCCTTTCGCACTCCAGCATCACCTGCCGGCAGGCGCCGCAGGGGTAGGCTGCGTGCGGGCAGGGCTGCCCGTTGCGCTGCGCTGCTATGGCAATGGCTTTTACCGCCGCGTGGGGGTAGCGCGCCCCGGCGTAAAATAGGGCTGTACGCTCGGCGCAAAGCCCCGACGGATACGCCGCATTTTCCTGATTGCTCGCCGATACCACCTCGCCGTTGTCCAGCAACACCGCCGCCCCCACCTGAAAGCGGGAGTATGGCGCATACGCTTCGGCAGACGCCTGCAGGGCGCGGCGCACCAGCACGACGTCTTCGTCCCGCAGCTCGTTCAGGCTATCGTAAACTTCAACCGGTATGCTAATATTTCTGATTTTCATGGCCTATCGTAACAATTTGTAGATATAACCCCAATGCGCCAAGCCCCTCCCCCCAAAAGCGCCTGCATTTTTGCAAAGTTAAACAAATTTCATGGATATGAGCTTTACTGCGCGCGTAAATAGCGCTAACTTTGCCGCCTACTAACGCTATGGTTCGCTTTACCTCTTTATTTACATATCATGCACAACGTATCTCGCCTGCGGGCGCTGCTCATGTCGGGTGCACTCGCGCTGGGCGTGGGCGCGGGCGTGCTGTTCTACTTTTACTACGAGCTCTACAAAGCTAACGTAAGCGCTCCCGCCGCAGGTGCGCTGATTTACATTCCTACCGGCGCTACAAGGGCAGAGGCGCTGAGCGAAGTTATCAGGAGCAACGCGCTGAAAAACAACGCTACTTTTCTCCGCGCCGCCGATAGGCTGAGCTACGGCGAAAAAAAAATCTACGCCGGCTGCTACAAAATCACGCCCGGCATGGGCAACAAAAGGCTGATACGCATGCTGGCGTCGGGCTCCCAAACGCCCGTTGAGCTGAGCTTTCGTAGCGTACGAACGCGCCAGCGGCTTGCCGGCGCCATTGCCCGGCAAATAGAGCCGGACTCCGCCGCGCTGCTGCAAGCCCTAACGGACGAGGCGGTGGCAAGCAGCTTTGGCTTTACCCCCGAAAATTTCATGGCGATGTTCATCCCCAACACCTACGAGGTGTACTGGAACGTGAGCGTGGACAACTTTCTGAAGCGCATGTACCGGGAGTGGAACAGCTTTTGGCAGTCCAACGACCGCGACCGAAAGCTTGAGCGGCTAAGGCTGTCGCGCGTTGAGGCGGTTATTTTGGCGTCAATCGTGGCGGAGGAAACGCAAAAGGTGGACGAAATGGGCGCCATTGCCGGCGTGTACGTCAACCGGCTGCGCAGGCAAGTTGCGCTGCAGGCCGACCCCACGGTACGGTACGCTACGGGGGACTTTAGCATACGCCGCGTTTTGCGCATCCACACCCTCATCCGATCTCCCTACAACACCTACCGGCAGCCGGGTCTTCCGCCGGGACCCATCTGCGTGCCGCCGCCCGCAGCAATAGACGCCGTACTCAACTACGAGGAGCACAGCTACATGTTTTTTTGCGCCAAGGCCGATTTTTCGGGCTACCACTCCTTCTCCAAAACCTTTGCGCAGCACACCAGCCACGCCATCGCCTACCAGCGCGCGCTCAACAGAATGAGGGTGTTCCGGTAGGCCACGCCGCTTTAGATTAGCCAATAGCTATCTTTAGCCCGTCGCAGGCAAGCTGCACGTTGCTGGGGAGCGTTGGCTGCAGCTCGGCGTACAGCCCCAGCTGGTGCGAAACGTGCGTAAGGTAGGCGCGGGCGGGCTTCAGCTCTTCTATCAGGCGCAGCGCCTCCCCGAGCGTGAAGTGCGAGAGGTGCGGCTCTCTCCGTAGCGCATTTACCACCAAGACTTCGCAGCCTTCCAGTAGCCGCTTCGACTCCCTGCTCACAAAGTTGGTATCGGTAATGTACGCCAAGCCGCCCACGCGAAAGCCCAGCACCGGCAGCTGCGCGTGCATGGTGCGCACGGGGAGTACGCGCACCCCCTGCACCTCAAAGGGCTGGTTGGCGTAAATGGTTATCTGCTCAATTTCCGGCGAGCCCGGATACTTGTTCTTGTCAAAGGCGTATGCAAACGCCTTCCGCACCTGCCGCTGCACGCGCTCTTCGGCGTACAGGGGCATGGGGCGGCTCATAAAGTAGTTGAACGCCCGCACATCGTCCAGCCCCCCAATGTGGTCGGTATGCTCGTGCGTGAGCAGGATGGCGTCGAGGCGCTTCACGTTTTCGCGCAGCATCTGCGCCCTAAAGTCCGGCCCGGCGTCAACCACCAGCGTAGCGCCGTTTGCCTCCAGCATGGCAGAGGTGCGCAGGCGCTTGTCGCGCGGGTCGGCAGAGCGGCACGTGCGGCAGCCGCAGCCTACCATGGGAATACCCTGCGAAGTTCCGGTGCCAAGAAAAGTAAGGTTCATCTGCACATAAGAATGGTAAATACTGAAAAACTAACGCCGACAAAGGTACGATAAATTGAGCACTTTTGGCGGCAATGCCCCAAGCAAAGCGCAGGGAAAGTTTTGCCGCCGCTAATGCTTTAGAATTTCCCGCTTAAACCACAGCTCGTACACGGGGTCGATAAAGTGCACCTCTTTATTCCTCACATCAATAATTTCGCTGTTCAGCAGGTTTCGCTTTACTTTTACAACGTTTGCCGAAGTGCCCAGCCGGTAGGCGGTTATAATTCTGTTGCTGCTGAGGTTTGTTTTTTCGCCCGTTGCCACCGCTTTGAGCAGGTTCAGCTGCGTGGCGTTCATGTTTTCCGTGTCGCGCTGGTAGAGCATGGCGTTTTGGCTTATCATGTCGTCCAGCGCCTTGTCAAAAATAGCTTCGGTGGCTGTTTTTTTTGTGCTTGCCCACGTCAGGTGCGCGAGCTGCTGCACGTAGTAGGAGTGCCTATCTACGGTAGCAACGATGCGCTTTACCAGCTCGTTGCTGATGTTTTTTCCTGTTTTTTTGAAGCGTTCCCTAATGAATCGTCGCCAATCTTTTTCGGCTATTTTGTCCAGGTGCATCAGGTCGCCAAAGCGGTAAAAGGGCATTAACTGCCGCTCAAACAGCTCCTGCATCATGTGGAATTTGCTACCGTAGAGGCAGTAGCAGGCCTTTTCGTGCTTTTGCCACGCGCTGCGCAGGCGTTTTTGGAAGGCAAGGGAGTCGTCGAAGCAGGCAATGTTCTGAAACTCATCTATGCAAACCACCATTCTAACTCCTTTGCTTTCGGCTATCTTGTTAGGTAAATTCAGGATGTCGTCGGTATTTCTTTGAATGCTTTCCCAATCGAAGCCAAGCGAAAAATCGCCGGTACCGGCTACTCCCATGGATATCTTGGGCGTGATATGCTCCAGAAACTGCTTCAACATGCGCACCCACTCCTCCCACTTCGACGAGGTAGCGGCAAGGATTTCCTTCGTGTAGGCGGTATAAAAATCCACCTCGTTCCGCAGCGAAAAAGCGTCGAGATATACCACTACTATGCCCTCCTCCTTCAGCTTGTCGCCCGCCTTTTTCACCAGCGACGACTTGCCCCAGCGGCGCGGCGAAAGCAGTAGCGTGTTGATGCCGTTTCGGAAGTTGGACATTAGCCGCTGCATATCCTTTTTTCTGTCGGTAAACGAATCTTCGCGCACCATTCGACCAAAATAAAAGGGATTTTCCGCTTCTTTTTTCATGACAAAAAATGGTTTTAGTTGATACAAAGGTATATATTTCTTTTCAGCTTACCAAATGGTAAGTTACTACTTGGTAAGTTGACACTTACATGTTGCATTAATCAACTAAAAATAAGATTATTACATCCAAAAATTTCGGTATCATAAAAAATGTTGTATGGGTAAATTTGTGCAAAAATAAAAGTATAAATATCAGCGGAAAAATTACGCAGGTTTGCACACCCTACCCTGCGGGCAGCATTTTCATAACCGCAGGTCGCTGACCTGCGGTTATGAAAATGCTGCCCTTTTAGGGCAAGGCGCTACCCCGTAGCTGGTGGCCAAATGGGGTTAATGAGGTGGGTTGCAGGTGGCGTATTCCATGGCTACTGAGGTGGTTTTTGTTTGCTGAATTAGGTGAAAATGAGGTTGCTAAACCAATTGGTTTCGGCAGAAATCGGCAGAAAAAATTACGCAGGTTTGAACACCCTGCCTTTCAGGGCTGCAAGGTACACGCCATAGCAATGTACACCACCACCATTTTTTCATCTATGAAAATAATAATTATTTGATATATAATAATATACAATTTTTCAACTTACCAAGTGGTAACTTACCAAGTGGTAAGTTGCAGCTGAATTATTTTGTAATTATATGAATATAAAATAATTACATAGTAAATTTTCGATACCTAAAAAATGGTTGCATTGGTAAATTTGTGCAAAATTAATTGGGCGGCTGTAAAACCATTGAGAACACGCCCATGTTGATGCTTGACGTAGTCAATCTGCAAAATCGCACCGCGCGTGTAAGGATAGCATCCGCAAAGCTGCGCCGCGGTGAAGCAGCGAAGCATGGCAGAGATTGTGCCGCTTCCGGGCAGTTGTTACTATTTAACGGATGCTTACCGTCGCTTAGCATCGTTTTTCTGATTTTTCTTGCTAACTTCGCAAGATTTTTAGAGTAAACAAAGCATTTCACAAAAACACAAACACAAGCAAAAGAAAAGATGGCAACATTAGATTTAACCAAGTATGGCATTTCGGGCAACATCGAAATCGTACACAACCCCTCCTACGAGTCGCTGTTTCAGGCAGAAATAGACGCCAAAAACCAAGGCTACGAAAAGGGTGCGCTGACCAACACCGGCGCAGTAGCCGTAAATACCGGCATTTTTACCGGTCGCTCCCCCAAAGACCGCTACATTGTAGAGGATAGCGTAACAAAGGATACCATTTGGTGGGACGGCAAAATCAACAAACCCGTTTCGCCGGAGGTTTGGAAAAGCTGCAAGGAGCTTTCGCTAAAGCAGCTCAGCACGGCAAAAAAGCTCTACGTGGTAGATACCTACTGCGGCACCAACGAAGATACGCGCATGAAAGTCCGCTTCATCATGGAGGTGGCGTGGCAGGCGCACTTCGTGACCAACATGTTCATCCGCCCCTCGCACTACGAGCTGGCCAGCTACGGCGAGCCGGATTTTGTGGTGTTCAACGCCTCCAAAACGGTCAACCCCAAGTGGAAAGAACAGGGGCTGAACTCGGAGGTTTTCGTGATGTTCAACCTCACCGAAAAGGTGCAAATCATTGGCGGCACGTGGTACGGCGGAGAAATGAAAAAGGGGATGTTCTCCATGATGAACTACTACCTCCCGCTCAAGGGCATGGCGTCTATGCACTGCTCGGCTAACGTGGGCAAGGATGGCGACGTGGCCTTCTTCTTTGGGCTTTCGGGCACGGGCAAAACCACCCTTTCCGCCGACCCCAAGCGCTTCCTCATTGGCGACGACGAGCACGGCTGGGACGACAACGGCGTGTTTAACTACGAGGGCGGCTGCTACGCCAAGGTTATCAACCTGAGCGAGGAGAATGAGCCGGATATTTGGCGCGCCATCAAGCGCGACGCGCTGCTCGAGAACGTAACGGTGCTGCCCGACGGCACGCCCAACTACGCCGACGGCTCCATTACCGAAAATACGCGCGTATCGTACCCGGTGTACCACATCAACAAGATTGTGCTGCCCTCCAAGGCAGGGCACGCCAGCAAAATTATCTACCTGAGCGCCGACGCTTTTGGCGTGCTGCCTCCGGTTTCGATTTTGGACGAAAAATCGGCGCAGTACCACTTCCTGTGCGGCTACACCTCGAAGCTGGCGGGCACCGAGCGCGGTATCACCGAGCCGCAGATGTCGTTTTCGCCCGCATTCGGCGAGGCGTTCCTCACCCTGCACCCCACCATGTACGCCAAAACGCTGGTGGGAAAAATGCAAAAGCACAACGCAAAGGCTTACCTCGTGAACACGGGGTGGAACGGTACCGGCAAGCGTATTTCCATAAAGGATACCCGCGCCATTATCGACGCCATTATCGACGGCTCCATTGAAAAAGCCGAAACGGTAAAGATTCCCATCCTCAACCTCGTTGCGCCCAAAAAGCTCAACAACGTATCGGAGGGTATTCTTGACCCGCGCGACACCTACGCAAGCAAGGACGAGTGGGAAAGCAAGGCAAAGCAGCTGGCGGCAAAGTACATCAAAAACTTTGAGCAGTACACCGACACGGAGGCCGGCAAGGCGCTTGTTTCGGCAGGCCCGCAGCTGTAGCAGA